>JAAVAG010000120.1 GCA_014804185.1 Lachnospiraceae bacterium | reverse complement strand
TGTTATCCTGAAAAACACTATGAATGCTTCAGCAAAGAAACCGATCTGATGCATCTGAAAGAAAAACAGGACGCGGGCGCACAGTTTTTTATCAGCCAACTTTTCTTTGACAACGATTTCTTCTATGATTTTCAGGAGCGCGCCGCCAGAAAAGGGATCACTGTCCCGCTGTGTGCCGGGATCATGCCCATCACCTCCGCCAAACAGATCGGCACTTCCGTCTCTTTGTCCGGCTCCAGCGTCCCCAAGGCATTGGCGGATCTGATCGCCAATTACGGGGACAATCCGGAAGATATGAAAAAAGCCGGGATCGACTATGCGATCCGGCAGATTCTGGATCTTCGGAAAAACGGCGTAAAGGACATTCATATATACACGATGAACCGGCCCCAAACCACAGCCGAAATCGTAGCCGGGATCCAGTGATCCCGGCTTTTTCTTCCAAAAATGCTTTCATAAGCGCAGCGGCGTTCAATTGAGCCAAACCGCTGTTTTACCCTGAGTTATTTAGCCCAGGGTTATTTAACCCAGGGTTATTTAACCCTTGCATACATCAGCTTGACTCTGCCCTGATTGGCCCGCTCACTTCTGATCTCCAGCCTGTCACAGCTTTTCACAAGATCCGCAAACTTCCGGCAGCCATAGTTGCGGCAGTCAAAATCCGGATATTCTTTCAGAATATAGTTTCCCAGATGACCCAAAAACAACCATCCGTCGTCATCCGCCTTGCTCTCCACCAGTTCGATGATCGTGCTTCGGATCACATCGATGCTTGTGATGGGCAGCGCACCTGCGGCGTTCTCTTTTTCCACGGTGTTTTCTTTCTCTGTGACGATTTCTTTCTCCGCTGTATTGTTTTCTTTCTCAGGAACCGTATTCATCGAAGTCGTATTTTCGTGGGCCCCATTCTCTGCGGCGGACGCTTTCGCTTTTGCGGAAGCTTTGTCGGCTTTCTTGAGTTTTCTCGTGGCGTTATAAAGCACATCCAGAGTCTTGAAGATCCTGCAAGCCTTGACAAACGGCGCAGGGGTCTTGCTCTCTCCCATACCGATAATATCCTTGCCAGCTTCTCTCAGCCGCATGGCAAGTCTGGTAAAATCACTGTCCGATGAGGCCAGAATAAATCCGGCCACGTCATTTGTATATAAAATATCCATAGCGTCAATGATCATGGCGCTGTCCGATGAATTTTTCCCTGTTGTATAAGTGTACTGCTGCATCGGAGTAATGGAATTTTCCAGCAGCACTTCTTTCCAGCTGCTCTTGGAACTGTCCGTCCAGTCCCCATAGATTCTTCTGATACTGATAATTCCAAATTCCTTTGCCTCGCTCAGGATAATATTCAGATATTTGGGTGAGATATTATCCGCATCGATCAGCAGTGCATACATTTTTTCATTGTCTTCATTCATACGCTTCTCCATTTCCGTCACGACCGCTGCTGCCGCCATGCCCCTGCTCTTTTAGATGTACATCCACCTGGGGATAGGGAATCCGGATCTTCTCCCTGTCCAAAGCCTCTTTTACAGCCTCTGTCACACGCCATTTTCCCTCCCAGAATCTATCCATGTCAAACCAGCACCGCACGTTCAGAATCACGGCGCTGTCCCCCAGACAATCAACAAAGACCCGCATATCCTTGTCCTTCCGCACATCTTCATCCGTACGCAGAACCTCCATGATGACTTCTCTCGCTCTGGCAATCTCCTCATCATAGGACAGGCTCACTTTTACGTCCATCCTGCGGCAGTCCGCCGCAGTCACATTTGTCATACTGGTATTGGCCAGCGTACCGTTGGGCAGTATGACCGTTTGGTTATCCGGCGTCAGCAGTTTCGTGTAAAAGAGTTGGATTTCCGACACGGTACCCTCGTTCCCCGTGGCATCCTCCTTGATATAGTCTCCCACTTTAAAGGGTTTCAGCACAAGAATCAGCACGCCCCCCGCAAAGTTGGACAGACTGCCCTGTATAGCAAGACCGATAGCCACGCCGGCCGATCCCAGCAGCGCCACAATGCTGGCAGCATCAACGCCAAGCCCGGAAACGATCATGAATACAAGGAGCACATACAGGGACGCTCTGATAAAAGAATCCGAAAACTGTATGACACCGATATCCACTTTCGCCCGGGTCAGATACCTTTTTATAACCCTGCATATCAGCTTAATCAGCTGTGTTCCCACCAGAAGAACCACAATCGAAAGGAGAATCCTCACGCCCAGCCCAAGCGCCTTATCCGCCATTTCCAAAAGGTGTTCCTGAAACATCTCCGTACTCATCCCCGTCAGCCCTTCTTACTCGTCTTTTCTTTCTCCTTTTTCCTCTCCTGTACCTTTTCCTCCTGCGCTTTCTTTTCCGCCAGTTTCTTTTCCCGCTGCAGTCTCTTTTCCTCTTCCTTTTCCTGCCTCTTCTGTACTTCCTCCGGCGTATACGGATGATACTGCAGAACGCTCACCGACAGCGGAGCCAGTTTCAGAGAAACAGAATATTCTCTGTCGTCACACTCTTCCTTTACCGCTTTCTTCACACTTCTGTTCACCTGGCCGCTTCCGCCGAAAGCGACGGCATCTGTATTGAGTATTTCCTTATATTTGCCGTCATAAGGAACTCCCGTACGGATTTCCTGCGGTATTCCGGCAAAGTTCGCCGCAACAAGCAGGGTGTCCTCCGCCTTTTTCCCTTTCCGCAGGAATGTCAGGAAGCATTCCTGCCCCGCAATACTGTTGATCCACTCAAACCCTTCCGGCTTATCATCCAGTTCGTAAAGAGCGGGCTGCGAGCGATACAAGTGATTTAACTGCTTTACCAGTTCCGACACACCCTTATGCTCCGGATACGCAAGAAGTTCCCATTCTACCTGGCGTTTCTCATTCCACTCGTCGAATTCCGCAATATCCTGTCCCATGAAAAGCAGCTTCTTGCCGGGATGCATCATCATATAGGCATATGAAGCCCTCAGGTTGCTGAACTTGCTCTCGCGGTCTCCCGGCATCTTGCCCACCAAAGACGCCTTGCCATGTACCACCTCATCGTGGGAAAATACCAGCATAAACCGCTCGCTGTATGCGTAAATCATACTGAAAGTCAATTCATTGTGATGATGGCTCCTGAAGTAAGGATCATTCCGGATATAACCGAGATAATCATTCATCCAACCCATATTCCACTTCAGATCAAAGCCCAGCCCGCCACGGTCCAGATCTCCCGTAATCATAGGCCATGCGGTGCTCTCCTCCGCAATGGTCAGAACGCCGGGATTGCGTTTTTTCATAATGGAATTTAAATGCTTGATAAACTCCATAGCTTCCAGATTTTCATTGGTGCCGTACATATTGGCCACCCAGTCGCCGTCCTGCTTGCCATAATCCAGGTAAAGCATGGATGCCACCGCGTCCATACGAATCCCGTCCGCATGGAACTTCTCCACCCAGAACAGTGCGTTGGCGATCAGGTAGTTTTTAACTTCCGGTCTGCCGTAATTGTAGATCAGTGTTCCCCAGTGGGCATGATATCCCTGTCTCGGATCTTTGTGTTCATAAAGGCACGTCCCGTCAAAGTTGGACAGTCCATAGGTATCTCTTGGAAAATGAGCCGGCACCCAGTCCAGGATGACACCGATCCCTGCCTGATGCAGCGTATCTACCAGATACATAAAGTCCTCGGGCGATCCGTACCGGGCGGTGGGCGCATAATAACCGATCACCTGATATCCCCAGGAACCGTCAAACGGATGCTCCATCACCGGCATCAGTTCCACATGGGTATATCCCATCTTTTTTACGTACTCCGCAAGTTTCGGGGCAATCTCCCGATAGTTGGCATACTCTCTGCCTTCTGCCGGCGCCGTAAAGGATCCCAGATACATTTCATATACGCTCATCGGTGCCGCATGATCCTGCCCTGCTCCGCGCTGTGACAGCCATTTGTCATCATGCCATTCATACCCGGACAGATCCGTGACCACCGAAGCATTTTCCGGGCGCATCTGAGCAGCATTCCCATAGGGATCTGTCTTCAGATAGGTAAGGCCGCCTTTCAGTTTTAACTCAAATTTATAATTTTCCCCTGTGTGAACTCCCGGAATAAAAATCTCAAAAATACCGGTGGGCAGCCTGCGCATCTGATGAACCCGGCCGTCCCACGCGTTAAAATCTCCCACTACGCTGACCCGGATGGCATTTGGCGCCCATACCGCAAAGGCCACTCCTTCCTCACCGGCATGCACCATAGGATGTGCCCCCAGCTTTTCATAGACGGTATAATGAATACCCCTGGCAAACAGTTCCTCATCCTCCGGTGTCACAACAGACGCGTGCCTGTAGGCATCCTGCCGGATCTGGCTGCTGCCGTCAGGCCAGGTGATCACATAGCGGTATGCCCCCTGTTTTTTACCCGGCAGCAATACCGCAAAAAAGCCGTCGTCGTCAGCCATTTCCATCTTTATCTCCGACATGTCATCCGTTTTCTGAAGAACAACACTCTCAGCTCCCGGCACATAAGTCTGTACCAGAGTACTGTTTCCCACCACATGCGGCCCTAAAAGCGCATGCGGATCCGACGCTTCCGAATAAATAACCTCCTCTATTGCCGGCCAGTTCATCAATTTGTACAACCTGCTGTTCATTCTCTCTCCTCCCCCTCTGTCACAGTACACGCCCTGTCACAGAGTATGATT
Organism: Lachnospiraceae bacterium; assembly: GCA_014804185.1. Classification (GTDB taxonomy): domain Bacteria; phylum Bacillota; class Clostridia; order Lachnospirales; family Lachnospiraceae; genus Acetatifactor. Next base: position 1,580 of record JAAVAG010000120.1, on the reverse strand, counting down.
TACTGCAAAATATCGTTACCATAAGGCATGCAGAAACAGTCCGCTCCGAAGCTTCGGTTCAAACCAGGTGGACTTGGGAGGCATCAGTTCCCCCGCATCCGCCACCGCAAACAGTTCTTGGATGGATGTCGGATAAAGCGAAAATGCCACGCCTCCATCGCTGTTCACCCTCTGCTCCAGGCCTTTCAATCCTCTGATTCCGCCCACAAAATCTATTCTTTCATCCGTCCTGGGATCCGCGATCCCCAACACAGGTTCCAGCAAATTTTCCTGCAGGACAGATACATCCAGTTCTCTTACCGGATCGCTGCCATCGGGCTGCTCCGCGGCAGTAAGCCGATACCAGCCGCCTTTCAGGTACATCCCGAATTCTCCCTTGCTTCGCGGCTTTACAGGAATACTGCCCTCCGCGCACACCTTAAATCGCTCTTTTACTTTTTCCAGAAATTCTTCCGTCCCATGTCCGTTCAGATCTTTTACAACCCGGTTATAATCCAGGATTTCAAGTTCGCGCTCCGAAAAAAGCACAGAAAGAAAATAATTGAACGCCTCTTCCCCATTATATGTTCCGGCCTCTCTCCTCCGTTTCATGCCTACTCTCACGGCAGAAGCACAGCGGTGATGCCCATCCGCGATATAAATGCGGGACATCCCGCCAAAGCATTCCCGGATCCGCTCCGATGTCTTTGCATCGTCAATCACCCATACACGGTGGCGGATACCGTCCGGCGATATAAAGTCATTTACCGGCTCCCTGCTTTTTTTCCATTCCTCCCGGATCCTGCAGAGTTCTTTCTCCTCCCGATAGGCAAGAAAAATCGGACCCGTCTGCATATCACAGGTGTCCACATGCCTGACCCTGTCTTCCTCTTTCTCACGCCTGGTATTTTCATGGCGCAAAATTACGCCGCTGCAATAATCGTCAATAGAAACACATGCCACGATGCCTGTCTGGCAGCGCCCGTTTCTCGTCAGTTCATACAGATAATAGCATAACTCCTCATCCTGTACAAATTCTCCGGAGGCAAGCATTTTGTGCAGAATGTCTCTGGCGCGCTCATATACACAGTCCGCGTCAGAAGCGATTCCCTCCGGCATCCCCGTCTCCGCCCTGTCAATCCGCAGAAAAGACAGTGGTTCCTTTCTCACTTCCTCCTCCGCTTCCGCCCTGTCGTACACATCATACGGCAGAGCCGCGATCCTGCTCTCCAATCCTTTTCTCGGTCTGTATGCACAAAACGGCCTTACATCCGCCATATCATTGACCATGCCTTTCCCTAACAAAATCTGCCAGCCCCTGTTTTTATTGTATCAAATATCCCTATACATCTCAAGCATATGGTGATAAAATTATCTCAACAGTTCAGCCATCCTCTGCAGAATGTGCGAATCATGCTTGCATGAATGAGCACATTCGTCAGAGGATGGGCTGAGCGCCTCTCTATGAGCAAAGTTAGCTGCGCAGCAGCGGGAAAGCGCCGCAGGCGCCTTTGCGAATGGCGCGGGCTGAACTGGGCACGCTGCGAATGGCGCGGGCCAGGCTGCCCAAAACTCTATACTACGATTTATGGAAAAGGAGA
>JAAVAG010000119.1 GCA_014804185.1 Lachnospiraceae bacterium | reverse complement strand
CGCGAAATAAGAGGAGGTAAATGCATGGCTAAAACATCTTTAAAGATTAAACAGCAGCGCAAACCCAAATTCTCCACAAGAGCATATACGCGCTGTAATATCTGTGGGCGTCCACATTCTGTTCTGAGAAAATACGGAATCTGCAGAATTTGCTTCCGTGAACTGGCATATAAAGGCCAGATCCCAGGCGTTAAAAAAGCAAGTTGGTAAGGAGGAGATAAAATCATGACAATGAGCGATCCTATTGCAGATATGCTTACAAGAATCCGTAATGCAAATACTGCAAAACATGACACAGTAGATGTGCCTGCTTCCAAGATGAAACTGGCTATCGCGCAGATTCTTCTGGACGAAGGCTACATCAAGAAATTTGATGTGATCCAGGACGGCAATTTCAAGACAATTCATATCACATTAAAGTACGGCGCGAATAAAAATGAAAAGATTATCTCCGGCATAAAGAGAATTTCCAAACCGGGTCTTCGCATCTATGTCGGCAAGGATGAACTGCCCAGAGTGCTCGGAGGACTGGGGATAGCGATCATTTCCACGAACCAGGGCGTCATAACCGATAAAAAGGCCAGAGAACTGCAGGTGGGCGGCGAAGTGCTGGCATATGTATGGTAACAATAGCAAACATTGTGAAGAGCAAATCTAGCGTATAACAGGAGGTACGGGCATGTCACGTATAGGTAGAATGCCAATCGCAATTCCCGCGGGCGTAACTGTGGAGGTTGCAGAAAATAACAAAGTGACTGTAAAAGGTCCCAAGGGTACTCTGGAAAGAGTATTGCCCGCAGAGATGGGGATCAAGGTCGAAGGTGCGTCTGTGGTAGTGAGCAGACCCAATGATTTGAAGAAAATGAAATCCCTGCACGGGCTGACCAGAACGCTGATCAACAACATGGTTGTGGGCGTTACACAGGGCTATGAGAAAAAGCTGGAGGTAAACGGTGTCGGTTACAGGGCTGCAAAAGCCGGAAAAGTGCTGACATTGTCTCTGGGCTACTCTCATCCGGTAGAAATGACTGATCCTGAGGGAATCGAGACAGTGCTGGAAGGGCAGAACGTCATTATCGTAAAAGGCATTGACAAGGAGAAAGTCGGCCAGTTCGCTGCTGAGATCAGAGATAAGAGAAGACCTGAGCCTTACAAGGGCAAGGGAATCAAGTATGCTGATGAGACGATCAGGCGTAAAGTCGGTAAGACCGGTAAGAAATAACAGATAAGGAGAGTATAAAAATGGTTCGTAAAAAATCAAGACAGCAAGTTCGTGTTAAAAAACACATGAGAATTCGCAACCGTTTCACCGGCACTGCCGAGAGACCGCGTTTGTCAGTGTTTAGAAGTAATAATCATATGTATGCTCAAATTATCGACGATACTGTTGGGAATACATTGGTTTCCGCATCTACGCTGGAAAAAGAAGTGTCCGGGGAACTGGAAAAGACAAATGATGTTGATGCGGCCGCATATGTGGGAACCGTGATTGCAAAGAGGGCGATTGAGAAAGGCATTAAGCAGGTCGTCTTCGACAGAGGCGGCTATATCTACCACGGTAAAGTAGCGGCATTAGCAGATGCAGCCAGAGAAGCTGGCTTAGAATTCTAGGAAAGGAAGAGGACACATGAAACATACGATCATAGATGCAAGCCAGATGGAACTGACCGACAAAGTTGTTACCATTAAACGTGTTGCAAAGACTGTAAAGGGCGGACGTAACATGCGTTTTACCGCACTGGTGGTAGTCGGCGACGGTAATGGCCATGTAGGTGCAGGCCTTGGCAAAGCTGTGGAAATTCCGGAGGCGATCCGCAAGGGAAAAGAGGATGCCATAAAGCATCTGGTAAAGATTCCGCTGGATGAAAATCATTCTATCCCCCATGACTTTTACGGCAAGTTTGGTTCGGCAAACGTTCTGCTGAAGAGAGCTCCCGAAGGTACAGGTATTATCGCGGGCGGTCCTGCGCGTGTTGTGTGCGAGCTTGCGGGAATCAAAAATATCCGTATCAAGTCTCTGGGCTCCAACAACAAGCAGAATGTAGTGCATGCGACCCTGGAGGGCCTGTGCCAGCTGAAATCTCCCGAAGAAGTGGCAAAGAACCGCGGCAAGTCTGTTGATGAGATTTTTGCTTGAGGATTGAAAGGAGAGAACGACAATGGCAGAGAATAATGAAAAGAAGTTAAAGATCACGCTGGTAAAGTCTACCATAGGAGCGGTTCCGAAGCATAAGGCAACCGTGCAGTCCATGGGACTCCGCAAGCTGAACAAGTCCATCATCCTGCCCGATAATGCTGCGACAAGAGGACAGATTCAGCAGATCAGGCATTTGATCAAAGTAGAAGAGGTATAAGTCAGATAAGGAGGTGTCACAATGGAATTATCAAGTTTAAGGCCTGCGGAAGGCTCCAGGCATCATAATTTTAGAAGAGGCCGCGGACACGCTTCCGGAAACGGCAAGACAGCCGGCAAGGGACACAAAGGCCAGAAAGCACGTTCAGGTGCACCCAGGCCCGGATTTGAGGGCGGTCAGATGCCCTTATACAGGCGTATTCCCAAGAGAGGTTTCACCAACAGAAACACCAAGGAAATTGTTGCGATCAACGTCAGTGCACTGGAAAATTTTGAAGAGGGAAGCGTTGTGGATGTTGCGGCGCTGCGCGCTGCGGGGATTATCAAAAATCCCAGAGACGGCGTGAAGATCCTCGGAAACGGAGAATTAACCAAGAAGCTGAACGTTAAAGTGAATGCTTACAGTGCGACCGCAAAAGAAAAAATTGAGGCTCTTGGTGGAACTGCAGAGGTGGTTTAATGCTCACAACACTGAAAAATGCATTTAAAATCAAAGAAATAAGAAAGAAAATTTTTTACACATTCCTGATGCTGGTTGTGATCCGTGCAGGGTCACAACTGCCCGTTCCGGGTGTGGACAGAAATTATTTTGCGGAGTGGTTCAGCCGTCAGACGGCTAATGCATTTGGCTTTTTTGACGCGATTACAGGCGGATCCTTTGTCAACATGTCTGTTTTGGCATTGGGCATCAATCCCTATATCACATCCTCCATCATTATGCAGCTTCTCACGATCGCGATACCGAAACTTGAGGAGATGCAGAAAGACGGAGAAGACGGGAGAAAAAAGATTGCTTCTATTACCCGGTATGTGACGGTAGCGCTGGCGCTTCTTCAGGCCTCTTTTATGGCGATCGGTTTCGGACGCGGCGGCCTTCTGATTGACTATAATGCATTTAATGTTGTCATGGCGATAGCGGCGCTTACGGCCGGCAGCGCTTTCCTGATGTGGATCGGAGAACGCATTACGGAGAATGGAATCGGAAACGGTATCTCCATTGTGCTGGTGATCAATATTTTGTCCAGACTGCCGCAGGATATCAACACATTGTTCGGGAAATTTGTATTCGGCAAGCCTTTTGCCACGGCGGCGGTGGGGGCGGCGGTGATTATAGCCGTTATTGTTGTCATGGTGGTACTGGTCATCATCCTGAATGACGGTGTGCGCAAGATTCCCGTTCAGTATGCCAAGAAAATGCAGGGCAGAAAGATGGTTGGCGGGCAGACAAGCAATATTCCCCTGAAGGTCAATACCTCAGGCGTGATCCCCATTATCTTTGCATCTTCCATTATGCAGTTTCCGATTATTATCTGCTCGTTTATCGGAACCACCGGCAGCGGCATATGGGCGGAGATTCTATACGGACTGAATTCTGACAACTGGTGTAATCCTGAACAGCCCATCTATTCCATCGGTCTGGTCGTGTATATTGTGCTGGTCATCTTTTTCGCATATTTTTATACTTCCATCACTTTCAATCCGTTGATGGTGGCCGATAACATGAAAAAGCAGGGCGGATTTATCCCCGGTATCAGACCCGGCAAGCCGACCAGCGATTATCTGCAGAACGTGCTGAACTATATTATATTCATCGGTGCGGTGGGACTTACGATTATCGGTGTGCTTCCGTTTATTTTCAACGGTATCTTCAAAGCTTCCGTTTCGTTTGGCGGAACAAGCCTGATCATTATCGTAAGCGTTATTCTGGAGACGATGAAACAGGTGGAATCGCAGATGCTGGTGCGCAACTACAAGGGTTTTCTCAACGATTGACGTATAGAGCGGTCATTCATGTATATTAAAAATGGGTTTAGACAGAAAAAGTGCTGTTTAGACCCGTTTTTGCTGATTTTAGATATTGCAAAGGATTTAAAATAACGGTAAAATATAAATGTTCGGCATCAGGCCGGTGAAAGGTAAAAATGTGGCGATTCCCATAGCGGGAAAGAAGAGGTGTATATGAAAATTATTATGTTGGGCGCGCCGGGGGCGGGCAAAGGGACACAGGCAAAGATGGTTGCTGAAAAGTATCATATTCCCCATATCTCAACAGGAGATATTTTCAGAGCAAATATCAAAAACGGTACAAAACTGGGTATGGAAGCCAAGGAATATATGGATAAAGGGCTTCTGGTTCCCGATGAACTCACGGTAAAGATCCTGCTTGACAGAGTTGCCCAGGAGGACTGCCAGGGCGGTTACGTACTGGACGGATTTCCCAGAACGATTCCCCAGGCGGAGGTGCTGGATCGGGCACTTGCCGAATTGGGCGATGCCATTGACTACGCCGTCAATGTGGATGTGCCGGATGAGAATATTGTAAACAGAATGTCCGGGAGACGCGCATGTCTGTCCTGCGGCGCGACTTATCATATGGTTCATATTCCGCCGAAAAAAGAGGGCGTATGCGATACCTGCGGACAGCCGCTGGTACTTCGGGATGATGATAAGCCGGAGACTGTGAAAAACCGTCTGGGCGTTTACCATGAGCAGACACAGCCTCTGATCGATTTTTATGAAAAGAAAGGCGTGCTGAAAACCGTGGACGGAACGCAGGATATGAAGGATGTATTCCAGGCGATTGCTGCAATTCTGGGTTAGCGGGAAGAGGATATAGAGAATGGCTGTAACAATTAAATCTGCCAGAGAGATCGAACTGATGCGGGAATCCTGCAGGCTGCTTGCCAGGGTGCATCAGGAAATGGAATATGCGATCAAACCCGGAATGACCACCAGAGATATAGACGTGCTGGGGGATACGCTGATCCGAAAGCTGGGGTGCATTCCAAATTTTAAAAATTATAACGGCTATCCGGCGTCCATCTGTGTTTCCGTCAATGATGAAGTGGTACATGGCATTCCCACTGAAAAGCGTGTGCTTCAGGAGGGGGATATTGTCAGCCTGGACGCGGGACTGATCTATAAAGGATATCATTCGGATGCGGCCCGAACACATGGCGTGGGGCAGATCAGCCCGGAGGCGCAGAAACTCATCGATGTGACCAGACAGAGTTTTTTCGAGGGTATAAAAAAAGCGAGAAGCGGAAATCATCTGCATGATATTTCCAACGCCATAGATGCATATATCAAGCCGTACGGATACGGAATTGTCCGTGATCTGGTGGGGCATGGCATCGGAACGGCGCTGCATGAGGATCCGCAGATCCCTAATTTCAGGCAGATGCGCAGGGGTATCCGCCTGCAGGCGGGCATGACGCTCGCCGTTGAGCCGATGGTCAACATGGGCAGGTCCGATGTGGTCTGGCTGAAAGACAACTGGACCGTGGTGACACAGGACGGGTCTTTGTCGGCGCATTATGAGAACACGATACTGATCACGGACGGTGAACCGGAAATCCTTACTTTATATTAAATGAAAAGCGGAAACGGGAGGTACGCTGATGATCGGAATGATGGCTTCCTCAAAGGCGGGGCATGACCGGAATGAGGTCTATGTAATCGTCGGGGAGGATGAAAAGTTTGTGTATCTGTGCGACGGCAGGCTGAAAACGCTGGAAAAGCCCAAAAAAAAGAGCAGGAAACATATTCAGATCATAAAAAACGGAATCGATGAGATGCTGCGGCAGCGTCTGTTTAATGGCGCTCCCGTCAGAAATGAAGAGATCAGGTATGCAATAAAGGAGTTTAATCGCAAATCCAAGGAGGTAAAAGATGTCTAAAGCAGATGTGATTGAAATTGAAGGAACTGTTGTTGAGAAACTGCCCAATACGATGTTCCAGGTGGAACTGGAAAACGGACACAGAGTGCTGGCTCATATAAGCGGCAAACTGAGACAGAATTTTATCCGTATCCTGCCGGGAGATAAGGTGACGCTGGAATTATCCCCCTATGATCTGTCCAAGGGCAGAATTATCTGGAGAGATAAATAAGGGAAAAATAAGGGAAAAATAAGGAAAAGACAGGCAAAAATCTCTTGCAAAGGGCAGGAGAGCATGTTATAATGTAAAACGGTCTTTTTTGAAAGGAGGGTTTAACGTGAAGGTTAGATCATCAGTAAAACCGATTTGCGACAAGTGCAAAATCATTAAAAGAAAAGGGCGGATCAGAGTAATCTGTGAAAATCCGAAACACAAACAGAGACAGGGATAATCACCATCCTGATGAATGATCGGATCATGAATCAGGAGTGAGTTCTTGTCCCTGTGTTATGTGCGGCTGAGATGACAGCGTGTCTGTATTATATATATATATGGAAATGATGTTGTTTAACATAATGACTCCTAAAAGAGCCGGGAAGAACTTACAGGAGATTACTTGTTGATACCACGGTAAAAAGTTTTTCTAAAGTTACAAAACACGTAACAAAGTTACAAAGTACGTAACTTAAGAAAAACTATGTTTTACCGTACAAAATGTGTTAAAACACATTTTGTATTGCGAACACATTGTTTACTGTGGAAAGATCGGATTGCGTCCGGTTGGGTGAAAGCCCCAATCAATTAGTAACAAAGGCACACAGCCGAAAAAGAGTGTGTGCAGGCGCCGGAGTGCGCCGCGCGGTTCCGCTGAGGGATATTCTCAATGAAAATCTTTCTAATGAAAATCTTTCATTTGGGACGCGCAGGGAAATGCCAGAAAAATGGAGGAAACGTAAATGGCTCGTATTGCAGGTGTTGACTTACCCAGAGAAAAACGTATCGAAATCGGTCTGACCTATATTTATGGGATCGGCAGGACGACTTCAAACAAGCTGCTGGCTGAGGCAGGCGTAAATCCTGATACCCGTGTCAGGGACATTACCGACGACGAAGTGAAGAAGATCACGGAAGCGATCGAGAAACTGAATGTTACCGTAGAGGGTGATCTGAGAAGAGAGATCGCGCTGAACATCAAGAGACTTCAGGAAATCGGATGCTACCGCGGTATCCGTCATCGTAAGGGACTTCCCGTTCGCGGACAGAATACGAAGAACAACGCAAGGACACGTAAGGGTCCTAAGCGTACCGTCGCTAATAAGAAGAAATAATCGGCGGAAAGTATTGTGACGGTTTGTTTCGGCTTTCCGTCAGTCAGAACGAGTAATACTTTAAACTGTTAATTATTTGAGAAAGTAGGTTAGTTTAAATGGCTAAAAAAGTTGCAAGTAAAAAAGTGACAAAAAAGCGCGTAAAGAAAAACGTTGAACGTGGACAGGCACATATTCAGTCATCTTTTAACAATACAATTGTTACTCTGACAGATGCTGAAGGCAATGCTTTGAGCTGGGCCAGTGCCGGTGGTCTTGGATTTAGAGGTTCAAGGAAATCTACTCCCTATGCTGCACAGATGGCGGCGGAAACAGCGACAAAGGCCGCGCTGGTGCATGGGCTGAAGACAGTTGACGTATTTGTAAAAGGACCCGGCTCAGGACGTGAGGCAGCAATCCGTGCTCTGCAGGCATGCGGTCTGGAAGTTGTGAGTATCCGCGACGTGACTCCGGTTCCTCATAACGGATGCCGCCCGCCTAAGCGCCGCAGAGTCTAATCTTAAAAATCATAGATTTTTAAGATGGCAAATTTGTGCAAAGACACAAATTTGCGCAGATGTAGGCAGAGGCGAAGAAGTTCTAAGTCTCACACGAATGGATTTGTGCAAAGGCACAAATTTGCGCAGGCGTAGGCAGAGGCGAAGATGTTCTAAGTCTCACACAGTTGGAGGAAAGCGCAGGCGGATAGGCCGCGCTGTAAACAATAATCAGGGACAGGATCCCCACAGAAAGGAATTAAGAAAATGGCAGTAAACAGAGTACCCGTACTGAAAAGATGCAGAGCGCTCGGACTGGAGCCGATGTATTTAGGTTATGACAAGAAATCCAAAAGGACTAACGCAAGAGCAGGCAAAAAAGTAAGCGAATATGGCCTGCAGCTTCGTGAAAAGCAGAAAGCCAAATTTATCTATGGGGTTTTGGAGAAACCGTTCAGAAACTACTACGAGAAAGCGGACAGAATGAAAGGCATGACCGGTGAAAACCTGATGGTTATGTTGGAGAGCAGGCTTGACAGCGTTGTTTTCAGGATGGGATTTGCCAGAACCAGAAGAGAGGCAAGGCAGATTGTCGGACATAAGCATGTGCTGGTGAACGGCAAATGTGTACAGATTCCCTCTTATCTGATCAAGGCCGGAGATGTGATTGAGATCAGAGAAAAATCAAAATCCATGCAGAGATACAAAGATATTCTGGAAGTAACTGCACACAGACTGGTGCCCGAATGGATGGATGTAGACATCGAGAACTTCAAGGGGACCATCAAAGCACTCCCTACCAGGGAACAGATTGATGTTCCTGTGAACGAAATGCTGATCGTCGAGTTATATTCTAAATAATTCGCTAACTAATATTGTTCGTAAAGGAGGGTATTTGCAGTGTTTGATTTTGAAAGACCCAATATTGAGGTTGTTGAAATCTCTGAGGATAAGAAGTATGGCAGATTCGTAGTTGAGCCGCTGGAAAGAGGCTATGGCATCACATTGGGCAACTCTCTGCGGAGAATCATGCTCTCTTCTTTACCGGGTGCTGCGGTCAGTCAGGTGAAAATCGAAGGTGTTCTGCACGAGTTCAGTTCCATTCCGGGAGTCAAGGAAGATGTGACTGAGATCATCATGAATATCAAGAGCCTGGCAATCAAGAACAACAGTGAGACGAACGAGCCCAAGACTGCATACATCGAATACGAAGGCGAAGGTGTGGTGAGGGCATCTGATATCCAGGTTGATCAGGATATAGAGATTCAGAATCCGGATCTGGTGATCGCCACTTTGAGCGGCGGCAAGGATGCCAAGCTGTACATGGAACTGACGATCACAAAGGGCAGAGGTTACATCAGCGCTGACAAGAACAAACATGATGAATTACCGATCGGTGTGATTGCGATCGATTCGATCTATACGCCGGTCGAAAGAGTTAATGTTACAGTAGAAAATACCCGTGTAGGTCAGATTACAGACTTTGACAAGCTTACCATGGACGTGTATACGAACGGAACGCTGGCACCCGATGAAGCGGTAAGTCTGGCTGCAAAAGTACTCAGCGAACACTTGAGTCTGTTCATCGATCTTTCCGAAAACGCCAAGACTGCGGAAGTAATGGTGGAAAAAGAGGATGATGAAAAAGAGAAGGTTTTAGAAATGAGTATCGACGAACTGGAATTGTCCGTTCGTTCCTACAACTGCCTGAAGAGGGCAGGTATCAATACCGTAGAGGAATTAACCAATAAGACCTCTGAAGATATGATGAAAGTCCGGAATCTTGGACGCAAGTCCCTGGAGGAAGTCCTGGCGAAGTTAAAGGAACTGGGACTGCAGCTGAACCCCAGCGAAGAGGCATAACGCCTGAGGTTTTGGAGAAGATCTCATAAAAATGCATGTGTGGTAAAGCCAAAGTGTACATGCGTGCGTGGTTCATAAGTGGAACAAAAAACCATTCGGTAAGTAAGTCCGATGTGCGTGGCCGAATGCCCATGAATGATGAAAGGAAATAAAAAAATGGCAAAGTACAGAAAACTTGGCAGAACGTCTTCCCAGAGAAAAGCATTGCTCAGAAATCAGGTAACAGCCCTGATTACACATGGGAGGATTATCACAACTCAGGCCAGGGCTAAGGAAGTTCAGAAGATTGCTGACGGCTTGATTGCAATGGCTGTCAAAGAAAAAGATAATTTTGAAATGGTAACGGTTTCCGCTAAAGTCCCTGTGAGAGATAAGGACGGAAAGAGAGTAAAGGAAGTCGTTGACGGCAAGAAAGTGACCAAGTTTGAAACAGTGGAGAAAGAGATCAAAAAAGATCTGCCCAGCAGGCTGCATGCAAGACGCAAAATGCTGAGAGTTCTCTATCCTGTGACAGAGGTTCCCACAGAAAACGCTGGCAAGAAGAAAAACACCAAAGAAGTTGATCTGGTTGCCAAGTTGTTTGATGAATATGCTCCAAAGTACGAAAACCGCAACGGCGGCTACACAAGAATCATCAAGATAGGTCCCCGTAAGGGCGACGCGGCAATGGAAGTAGTTCTGGAACTGGTATAAGATAAATACCGGACTGACGAAACCTGATCAGGCAGAAGCATTTTGCTCCTGCCTTTGCTATTTATGAATCAGAATCGGGAGACGTGGGAGAGGAACTCTCTGTCTCCATATTTTGCTGCTGGCGCTGCGCGGCATATTCAGCCAGAGTCATGGAATTGGAGGAAAGAATTCTTGACAGTCCAGTGAATATCAGGATAATAATCACAAGAACCAGCAGTGCTTTTGAAATCGTATTTTTTTTCATAATAACCCCCATTCCTGCCAGCAGGCAGTATTCTTTGTATCTCAGGATAACATTTTCGGCAGGTTTTGTAAACCCGGGGCGTTGTGACGGGAGGAACGGCATCCATGAACACGGCAGGATCTACAATTGTAAAAACAGATAAACTGGCGTTTGAGTATATCAGACGAGACGAAGAGGGCAATGTGGAGGGAATCACCCGCGCCGTAGACGACGTATCGCTGGATATGAGGCAGGGAGAATTCATTGCCATCCTGGGACATAACGGATCCGGTAAATCCACTCTTGCAAAACATATCAATGCCATTCTTTATCCCACGGAGGGAACTGTCTGGGTGGACGGCATGGATACCTGCGATGATGAGCAGCTGTGGAATATTCGTCAGACGGCGGGAATGGTCTTTCAGAATCCGGACAACCAGATTATCGGCCAGGTGGTAGAAGAGGACGTTGGATTTGGCCCGGAAAATATGGGAGTTCCTACCGCGGAGATCTGGGAGAGAGTGGAGGAGAGCCTTCGGGCGGTGGGAATGTATGAGTACCGCAAATATTCGCCCAACAAGCTTTCCGGAGGGCAGAAACAGAGGGTATCCATAGCCGGTGTTCTGGCCATGCATCCCAAATGCATCGTGTTGGATGAGCCTACGGCTATGCTGGATCCTAACGGGCGCAGAGAGGTAATCCGTGCGGTGCGGGGACTGAATGAGGTAGAGGGAGTGACGGTGATTCTGATCACCCACTATATGGAAGAGATTATTCATGCGGACAGGGTGTTTGTAATGGATAAGGGAAAAGTAGCCATGGAGGGGACACCGCGCAGAATATTTTCCCAGGTGGAAAAACTGAAAGAACTCCGGCTGGATGTGCCGCAGGTAACGCTGCTGGCATACGAACTGCAGAAACAGGGAATCGCACTGCCGGATGGAATTCTGACCCAGGAAGAATTTGTACGGGAACTGCTGAAGCTGTGTGCGGGAGGTTGACGGATGCCTATCATTTTAGACCATGTGAGTTATATATATGGACAGGACACGGAAATGTCGGTAAAAGCGCTGAAAGATATCAATCTGGTGCTGCCCGACGGCCAGTTCATAGGGATCATAGGACATACGGGTTCCGGAAAGTCCACTCTTGTGCAGCATCTGAACGGGCTGATCAGAGCCACGGAAGGGCACATTTATTATAACGGCGAGGATATTTACGAAAAAGACTACAACATGAAAGAACTCCGCAGTAAGGTAGGACTGGTATTTCAGTATCCGGAGCATCAGCTGTTTGAGACGGATGTTTTTTCCGATGTCTGTTTTGGACCTAAAAATCTGGGACTGGATAAAAAAGAAACGCAGCTGCGTGCCTACGATGCATTGCGAAAAGTGGGACTGCCCGACGAGTGTTTTTATCAATCGCCCTTTGACCTGTCCGGCGGACAGAAGCGCCGGGTGGCGATTGCCGGTGTGCTGGCGATGAAACCCCAGGTGCTTGTTCTGGATGAACCTACCGCCGGACTGGATCCGAAAGGCAGAAAAGAAATTCTGGATCAGATTGCAGGGCTGCAGAAAGAAACCGGTATGACGATCATTCTGGTGTCCCACAGCATGGAGGATGTGGCGGAATATGTAGACCGTATTATCGTGATGAACCGGGGGGAAGTCATGTATGACGGTATACCGGCGGAAGTGTTCCGCAACTACAGAGAACTGGAGGCGGTAGGTCTGGCGGCGCCGCAGGTGACCTATATCATGCATAAACTCCGGGAACGAGGAATGGATGTGAATGCGGATGCAACGACCATCGGAGAAGCGGCGGAAGAAATCGTAAAGGCGATTGGCAGACAATCCAGGGTCTCGACCCCGGGATGGGGCGGGAACCCGTGAAAGGTAAGGGTTTGACATGCTTAGAGACATAACTTTAGGACAATATTATCAGACGGAATCGGTGATACACAGGCTGGATCCCAGAACAAAACTGGTAGGGACCATTGTTTTTATCATCTCCCTCTTTGTGTTTGATAATATATGGGGATATCTATGTGCGGCACTGTTTTTGGCTGTCGTGATAAAAATTTCCCACGTACCCTTTAAATTCATGGTAAAGGGAATGAAAGCAATTTTGTTTCTGTTGATCCTGACAGTGGGATTCAATCTGTTTCTGACGCCGGGTGAGCCTCTGGTTGTCATATGGAAACTGACAATCACCAAAGAGGGAGCAAAGTCGGCGGCTCTGCTGGCCGTCAGACTGATTTTCCTGATCATAGGTTCCTCTGTGATGACCCTGACAACCACGCCAAATAACCTGACAGACGGTATGGAGAAACTGATGAGGCCCCTGAAAGTTTTCCGTCTGCCCGTGCATGAGGTGGCTATGATTATGTCCATTGCACTTCGTTTTATCCCGATCCTGTTGGAGGAGACAGACAAAATCATGAAGGCGCAGATTGCCAGAGGAGCAGATTTTGAGAGCGGTAATCTGATCAAAAAGGCAAAAGCGATGGTTCCTCTGCTGGTGCCGCTCTTTATCTCCGCATTCCGCAGAGCAAATGATCTCGCCATGGCCATGGAGGCCAGATGCTATCGGGGGGGAGAGGGAAGAACAAAGATGAAACCGCTGGTATACAAAAAGAGGGATGTCATGGCTTATCTGGTACTGTTGGTTTATCTGGCGGGGGGCATTCTGATCGGGAGGATTTTGTTGTGACAAGGCGTATTATGCTGACGGTGGCATACGACGGAACCGGTTACTGTGGTTTTCAAATGCAGCCGGGGTCGCCGACCATAGAGGGGGAACTGAACAGACATCTGAGTGAACTTTTGCGGGAAGAGATCCGGGTGATGGGCGGCAGCAGAACCGATACGGGGGTACATGCGCTGTGCAATGTGGCGGTGTTTGACACAGACAGTCATATACCTGCCGAAAAAATAGCCTATGCGCTGAACAGCCGGCTGCCGGAAAATATACGAATACAGAATTCGCGGGAAGTGCCGGTGGACTTTCACCCCAGACGCTGCCTGAGCCGCAAAACCTATGAATACCGGATCACAAGAGGAGAGTTTCCCGTTCCAACCAAACGGCTGTATTCCTGTTTTACCTATCATGAACTGGATGTGGATGGGATGAGACAGGCGGCGGCGTATCTGAAAGGGGAACATGACTTCAAAAGCTTCTGCAGTGTCAAGACGACGGCGGATACAACGGTCCGCACAGTCTATGAACTGGATGTGGAGGAGCAGGGGGCGGATATCGTCATAAGAGTCTGCGGCAGCGGTTTTCTGTATAATATGGTCCGCATTATTGCCGGAACCTTG
>JAAVAG010000118.1 GCA_014804185.1 Lachnospiraceae bacterium | reverse complement strand
GCGGGGATGGAGGTATGTGTCATAAAGCCCAGTTCCGTGGAAGATGCGCGTGAAATCACGGAGACACTGCTCGCCAACCGCACCGTTGTGCTGAATCTGGAAGGTCTGGATGTGGATATCGCACAGAGGATTATCGATTTCACTTCAGGTTCCTGTTTTGCCATAGCGGGAAATCTGCAGAAAATCTCCCACTACATTTTTATCATTACGCCTGCCAGTGTGGATATTTCGGGAGATTTCCAGGAAATACTGGGTGGAGCTTCCTTTGAAGTGCCCATCAACAATGGCTATTAACAGGATACATCTTACATAGCGGGGACAGATTGCTGTTCCCGTATTTTATCTGAACAAACAATGGAGAGAACAAATGAACACGGAGCGCTTACCAATCCTTTATGAACGGAAACCCTGCTATGATATTATATTCAGTCAGAATTTTGACGATCTGATTCCCGAACTGGAACTGCTTGGCGTTCAGGATAAGAAAATATGTATTATCACGGATTCTGTTGTGGAAAAACTTTATGGACAGGATTTACTGAAAAGACTTGAGGGAAACTGTCAGAGGGCAGTGTTGTTTTCCTTTTTAACAGGGGAGGAAAACAAAAATTTGAACACGGTAAAAGATATCTACACATTTCTGATCGAAGAAAAATTTGACCGTAAGGATATTTTGATCGCCCTGGGCGGAGGGGTTGTGGGAGATGTTACCGGTTTTGTCGCCGCGACTTATCTGCGCGGTGTGGATTTTATTCAGATTCCGACGACTCTTCTGGCACAGGCGGACAGCAGCATTGGCGGAAAGACGGGAGTGGATTTCGACGGATACAAAAACATGGTAGGCGCTTTTAAAATGCCACGCCTTGTCTATATGAATCTTTCGGTTTTGAAGACTCTTGAGGAACGCCAGTTTTTTTCCGGATTTGCTGAAATTATGAAGCATGGTCTGATCAAGGACAACGCTTTTTATGTGTGGCTGATTGATAATATGTATGAAATCTGCGCGCGCGATTTGGATGTACTTGCGGAAATGATTATTCGAAGCTGCAGAATCAAGAAAGCCGTTGTGGAAAAGGATCCCACGGAGCAGGGAGACAGAGCGCTTTTGAACTTCGGACATACCATCGGACATGCAATTGAGAAAGCAAAGGGCTTTCAGCTGTATCACGGCGAATGCGTGGCACTTGGCTCTGTGGCGGCCGCATATATTTCCTGGAAGAAAGAATTCATATCCATGGAGGAATACTATGAGATCCGGGATATGTTTGTTCCCTTTTATCTGCCTATCAGCGTGGAAGATATCGACCCGGAAGAAATTGTCAGACTGACCCGCTCGGATAAGAAAGTGCAGCAGGGAAAAATCAGGTTTGTTCTGCTGAACAGGGTCGGAAAAGCTTTCATCGACGACAGTGTAACAGAGGAAGAAATACTTGCTGCAGTTAATGAAATATATTTCAGCGAGGAGGATTGGGATGCATAGGATAAAAGACAAAATGTTCCTGATCTTCCTGTTGATCTTTGCGATATTACTTGCCGCGGATCAATACACGAAATATTTGGCCGTAGCACATTTGAAAGGCAGTGACAGTATAAAACTGATTGACGGTGTACTGGAACTGCATTATGTGACAAATACGGGTGCGGCATGGAGTTTGCTGGAGGGGAAGAAATACATTCTGTTGATTATGGGTGTCGTGATTCTTGCTGCCCTGTTATTCTGCCTGCTTAAAATTCCGGATCATAAAAAATACAATATCCTGTATTATCTGGCGGGGGCGACGGCTGCAGGTGCAGTGGGAAATATGATCGACAGGGTCCATTATGGTTATGTGGTGGACTTTATCTATTTTTCTTTGATCGATTTTCCCGTTTTTAATGTAGCCGATATCTGCATCACAGTATCGGTTATTATACTGGGAGTGGTGATATTGTTTGTATATAAGGAAGATGATTTTGCGTTTTTAGACTTCCGCAGGAAGAAACATAAGGAGTTGGAGTGACATTGGGGGAGATGACAGGGGATACTTTTTGTTTTCAAATAACGGAAGAGTTGGAGGATGAGAGAATCGATAAGTGTATCAGTATGCTGATCGATTCTCTTTCGCGTTCTTATATTCAGAAACTGATTCGCGAGGAAGCCGTACTTGTAAATCAAGAACCTGTCAAATCCAGTTTCCGGGTCAAGACCGATGATGAGGTTTCGTTTACTCTTCCCAGGGCCGTAGAGCCGGACATCCTGCCGGAAAATATTCCTCTGGATATCCTGTATGAGGATTCGGATGTCATTATTGTCAATAAGCCAAAAGGTATGGTGGTGCATCCGGCCGCCGGACACTATTCCGGGACGCTGGTCAATGCGCTAATGTATTACTGTGGCAGTGATCTGTCCGGAATAAACGGCGTTATGCGTCCGGGTATCGTGCACCGGATAGACCGGGATACCACCGGCTCACTGATTGTGTGCAAAAATGATCGGGCTCATACATCCATCGCCGAACAGCTTAAGGAGCATTCCATCAACCGCAGATACCGGGCTATCTGTTACGGTGTCATACAGGAGGAAGAGGGCACTGTGGATCTCCCTATCGGGCGACACCCTACAGACCGCAAAAAGATGGCCGCGGGGGTACAAAACGGCAGAAACGCCGTCACGCATTACCGGGTTTTGCAGAGATTTGGGCAGTACACATATATTGAATGTATACTGGAGACAGGACGTACCCATCAGATCCGCGTGCATATGGCCAGCATCGGCTATCCGCTGCTGGGAGATATGGTATATACAAACCGGAAGGCGCCCTGGAAACTGGAGGGGCAGACACTGCACGCCCAGCTGCTCGGTTTTCATCATCCCTCATCAGGCGCCTATATAGAGGTAAGCGCTCCGCTGCCGGACTATTTCCAGCATCTATTGGAAATTCTATAAAGTGAAACTTAGAAAATGAATAACATATGAGAAAGGCATGGCAATTTGTATGAATCTGTTTGACATTCTGGGACCTGTTATGGTGGGGCCAAGCAGTTCCCACACAGCCGGAGCCGTCAGAATCGGCCATATATCCAGAATCCTGTTAAAGGAAAAACCAGTTAAGGCAGAGATTTATCTGCATGGATCCTTTGCCACCACCGGAATCGGGCATGGAACGGACAAAGCGCTGGTGGCGGGATTGTTGGGAATGAAACCGGACGATGAACGTATCCCGGACAGTTTCGCTCTGGCGAGAGACGCGGGACTGCAGTTTTCCTTTGAAACCCGCAATATAAAAGATGCTCATCCCAATACAGCTCTGTTGAAACTGACAGGGGAAGGCGGAAATAAAACAGAGATTCAGGCTGCATCTATCGGGGGCGGGCGGATTACTGTGCACAGGGTAAACGGAGTCGATGTGGACTTTTCCGCTGAAAAACCTACCCTTATTGTCCACAACATTGATATGCCTGGGCGCATTGCAAAGGTCACCTCACTGCTGTATGAAAAACAGGTAAATATTGCCACCATGCAGCTTTACCGCAGTAAAAGAGGCGGCATTGCCGTTATGGTTATGGAATTAGACCAGCCTGTTGACAGAGAGATCATACAATGGGTGGAGAAACAGGACGGAATCACAAAGGTGACATATATTGACATGGAGGAGAATCAAAATGTTTGAATCGCTGCAATCCATCGTTGAACTCGGATCGACACAGCAGAAAGCTTTCTGGCAGATTGTACTGGAGGATGATTTATCCGAACGTCAGGTTTCCAGGGAGGTGAGTATAAAGCAGATGACGGACACATGGGATGCCATGCTGCTTGCTGCCGCTGCCTATGATAAAAATCTTCGTTCTCAGAGCGGCCTTGTAGGCGGCGACGGTGATAAAATGGAACAATACCGCACATGTTTCGGAAAATCTCTTTGCGGTGATTTTGTACTCAAGGCGATTGCGGGAGCATTGCAGATGGGAGAGTCCAACGCCTGTATGAAGAGGATCGTAGCCGCTCCCACGGCGGGCGCCTGCGGGGTCCTTCCCGCCGTTCTCGTACCGTACTATCTGGAAAAAAGAGGTACGCTGGATGAAATGATACAGGCTCTTTATGTCTCAGCCGGTATTGGCCAGGTCATTGCCCACAGGGCCTCCATCAGCGGCGCGGCGGGAGGATGCCAGGCGGAGATCGGTTCCGCTTCTGCCATGGCGGCAGGTGCATTGGTTCATCTGTTGGGCGGAGACAATATGCAGATCATACACGCCGCGGCAATGTCCCTGAAGAATCTGTTGGGACTGGTGTGTGATCCGGTGGCAGGGCTGGTAGAAGTTCCATGTGTCAAGCGAAATGTCATTGGCGCTGTCAATGCCATGTCCTGTGCGGATATGGCCATGGCCGGTATTATCAGCAAAATTCCCCCTGATCAGGTGATAGATGCCATGGGAGAAGTAGGGGAGAAAATGGACGTTTCCCTTCGCGAGACTGCCAAGGGCGGCCTGGCTGCCACTCCAGAGGGGATCGATGTGGCCAGCAGATTCTCTCAGAGCCAGAATTCTCACTAAACAAAACTTCTGTCCATAATTAACGCAACACTTTTGCCTCAAAAGCAAAAATTGTCTGGTAATTTATGGATAGATTATATATAATATAAGTGGATATTTTTCATGGTAAGTATAAATAAGCGGAGAAAGAAGGGATTTTTATGAACACTGTAATTACAATCGGTCGGCAATTTGGTTCCGGCGGACGCGAAATAGGAGAGAAAGTAGCTGAATATTTTGGAATCAAATGCTATGATAAAGAACTGCTGAGCCGTTCCGCAAAAGAAAGTGGTTTTTGTGAGGAGATGATACAAAATCACGATGAAAGGCCCACCAATTCATTTCTCTACAATCTTGTTATGGATACTTATTCCTTTGGCTATAATACATCTTCTTTCATAGATATGCCTATCAGCCACAAGGTTTTTCTTGCGCAGTTTGATACAATAAAAAAGATTGCGGATGAAGGTCCCTGCATCATCGTCGGAAGATGTGCCGATTATGCGCTTGCGGACTATAAAAACTGCATTCATCTGTTTATCTACGGTT
>JAAVAG010000117.1 GCA_014804185.1 Lachnospiraceae bacterium | reverse complement strand
TCCGCCTGAAAAACGAGCTGGGTATCACTTTTATTTATGTCACCCACGATCAGGAGGAGGCGCTCACCATGTCCGACACTATCGTGGTCATGAACCAGGGATATATCCAGCAGATCGGCACGCCTGAGCGCATTTACAACGAACCGGAAAATGCTTTTGTGGCGGACTTTATCGGCGACAGTAATATTATCGGCGCCACTATGGTGAAGGATCGTCTTGTCAATATCCTTGGCACGCCGTTTGCCTGTGTGGACGAGGGTTTTGGCTGCAACAAACCGGTGGATGTAGTCATCCGCCCCGAGGATGTGGAACTGACCAAAGACCCTGCGGACGGAACCATAGAAGGTGTGGTAAGCCATCTGATCTTTAAAGGTGTGCACTATGAGATGGAAGTACAGGCATGCGGTTTTGAGTGGCTGGTTCATTCCACAGGCATG
This sequence comes from Lachnospiraceae bacterium, assembly GCA_014804185.1. Lineage (GTDB taxonomy): Bacteria > Bacillota > Clostridia > Lachnospirales > Lachnospiraceae > Acetatifactor. Next base: position 5,662 of record JAAVAG010000117.1, on the reverse strand, counting down.
TTTCCTGTGGGAACCAGAGTGGGCATTAAGGTAGACCCTTTCAATATTCAGATCATGAACAAACCGGAATCAGAGGATGAGGAGGCCGTAGGCGTCAATGAATAGAAAGCTTCTCTCCGCTCCCTATCTGCTGTGGGCAGCGGCATTTATCATCATCCCGCTCTTTATGGTGGTCTATTATGGCCTTACGGACAAAAGCGGGGCTTTTACACTGGAAAATATTACGGCCATCGCCACCGCACAGCACGGCAAGGCGCTGTGGCTGTCCGTCCTGCTTTCCCTGGCCAGCACGGTAATCTGTCTGCTGCTTGCCTATCCGCTGGCAATGATCCTTTCCCGGATGAATATGAGCCAGAATTCTTTTCTTGTGCTTCTCTTCATTCTGCCCATGTGGATGAACTTTCTGCTGCGCACACTGGCGTGGCTGACCCTGCTGGAAAAGACAGGGGTGATCAATAACATTCTGAATTTTTTCGGAGCGCCGACTCTGAATATCATCAACACACCGGCCGCTATCATACTGGGCATGGTTTATAACTTTCTTCCGTTTATGGTGCTGCCCATCTACAATGTGCTGACCAAGATAGACCAGAATGTGGTAAACGCGGCAAGGGATCTGGGAGCCGACGGCTTTCGTACCTTTTTAAAAATAACGCTCCCCCTGAGCATTCCAGGTGTGATCAGCGGCATTACCATGGTGTTTGTTCCCGCCTTGACCACTTTCGTCATCTCCACCATCCTGGGCGGCAACAAGATCCTGCTCATCGGAAATGTCATTGAGATGGAATTTCTGCAGACCGGCAACTGGCACCTCGGCAGCGGTCTTTCCATTGTATTGATGGTATTTATTCTGTTTAATATGATACTTTCCGCAATCTTCGATAAAGACGGGGAGGGAACCGCCCTATGATCAAAACGACGGCACAGAAAATATATATCGCGCTCATTTTTATCTTTTTATATGCCCCCATCGCCACTTTGATGGTGCTTTCTTTCAACGCCAGCAAATCCAGGGCAAAATGGGGCGGTTTTACCATCAACTGGTATGTGGAACTGTTTCAAAATAAAAGCATTCTCCAGGCGCTGGGAAATACGCTGCTGATCGCTTTCCTCTCCGCGTCCATCGCCACCGTCATCGGCACCGTGGCCAGCATATCCATTCAGGGAATGAAGCGCAAAAGCCGCGCTATTATCATGGGCATCACAAATATCCCCATGCTGAACGCCGAGATCGTCACAGGTATCTCTCTGATGCTGCTCTTTATCGTTTTAGGCATCAAATTTGGTTTTCTGACTATCCTGCTGGCGCATATTACATTCAACATACCTTATGTGATTCTGAGCATCATGCCCCGCATGAAGCAGCTGAATCCCAGCACTTATGAGGCGGCTCTGGATCTGGGAGCCTCCCACCTGCAGGCATTTTTCAAGGTGGTATTTCCCGATATCCTGCCGGGTATTGTCTCCGGGTTCACCATGGCCTTTACCATGTCGCTGGATGACTTTGTAATCACTCATTTTACAAAAGGCGCCGGAATCGATACGCTCTCCACAAAGATCTACACGGAAGTGCGCAAAGGGATCAAACCGGAAATGTATGCGCTCTCCACCCTGATCTTTCTGTCTGTGCTGATCCTGCTCATTCTGGTCAACTATGCGCCCAGAAAAAAACAGGATACCAATAATCTGCGGAATCAGCGTTGAGGCGACCCGACCTGACAGATTTGCACAATTCGACAAAACAGAATGATTGGATAACAAGGAGAAAACAAAAATGAAAAAATATATTGCGGTATTTTTATGCGGCGCGCTGCTGGCCGCTTTCCTGGCCGGGTGCGGCTCCCAGAACGATACCCCCAACGGCGAGGTATATGTTTTTAACTGGGGGGAATACATAGACAAGGAAACCCTGGATCTTTTTGAGAAAGAAACGGGCATCAAGGTCATTTACGATGAATTTGAGACAAATGAGGAGATGTATCCCAAAGTACAGGCGGGAGCGGTTCAGTTCGACGTGATCTGTCCTTCCGACTATATGATCCAGAAAATGGTTGACAATGACATGCTGGAAGAACTCGACTGGGACAATATGCCCAACGCAAAGGCCAATATCGGCCAGTCCTATTATGAGCAGTCCCGGGCCTTTGACCCTGAAAACAAATACTCCGTTCCCTACTGCTGGGGAACAGTGGGTATTCTGTACAACAAAACCATGGTGGATGACCCGGTCACAAGCTGGTCCATTCTCTGGGATGAAAAATATGCCGACAACATCCTGATGCAGAGTTCTGTCAGAGATCTTTTTATGGTATCCCTGAAACTGAACGGCTTTTCCGCAAATTCCACGGATGAGGCGCAGCTGCAGATCGCCAAACAATCTCTGATCGATCAGAAACCGCTGGTACAGGCTTATGTCATCGACCAGGTCCGTGACAAGATGATCGGCGGCGAGGCTGCTCTGGGCGTGATCTACTCGGGCGAGGCCATCTATACCCAGCGCGAAAATCCGGATCTGGAATATGTAATCCCTGAGGAAGGTTCCAATATATGGATCGATTCCTGGGTTATCCCCAAGAACGCACCCAACAAGGAAAATGCCGAGAAATTTATCGATTTCATGTGCCGGGGCGATATCGCGCTGATGAATTTTGAGTATATCACCTACTCCACTCCCAACACCGCCGCTCAGGCACTGATCGAGGACGATGACATCCGTAATTCCCGGATCGCCTTTCCTGACCTGAATGAGTACAGCGGACTGGAAACCTTTTCTTATCTGGGAGAAGATGCGGATGAACTTTACAATCGTCTATACAAAGAAATCATGGGTGAATAATGTAAAAAATCAGAGATATTTTACATTCGAAATTGTGCCTGCGGCATAATTACGAAGATTCAAAAAAGGCATGTATAACGGGAGGCTGGCCAAAATGGCCAGCCTCTTTTCATTCCAATAAGCTGTCTCGCGAAGCATGGCAGCGTTTGTTTCGCAGCGCTCTGCACCGCTCCTATTTCTCCTCACAACCGCAGGTCTCATTGCCCCTCACCCATGGAGGAGGAGCCATGCCCGGCATATCCCTGTCGCGCCCGCGATCCTCATCTCTGTCGCGTCCGCGGTCTCTGCCGCAGCCGCAATCGTCGTCTCTGTCACGTCCACGCTCTTCATCTCTGTCACGTCCGCGGTTCATCCCGCAGTCGCAGCCATCATCTCCGTCACGTCCGCGGTTCATCCCGCAGCCGCAGCCATCGTCTCCGTCACGGTCCCTTCCGCGGCCGCAGCCGCAGTTATTCCCGTTTCTGCCGCTGCCGAAACCACAGCCGCCGCCCAGCAGAAGAACCAGAAAAAGCAAACAGCAATTCATAGAATCCGTCTCTCTTTACTCTATTTACTGTATTTTATTCTGCATCCGCCGCAAACGTTACTTTTCTTCTCCCTCTTCCTTCTTTTTCCCGCACAGCAGATAAATGCTCCGGGGAGGCAGTTCCACATGCTGTCCGTCCGCTGCCGGGACAATCTTCAGATCTCCGCCCGTTCCAGCCGCACAAGTCCACTCCATCCCCCTGGGAAGCTTTGGCAGCGCACACGCATACTTCTCCCAGTGCATATTGAGACTTATATAAAAGAAATCATCCTCTTTCGTCCGGTTTATCCTGGCATACTTCCCGCACAGCAAAATACCCGCCTGCCTGCTGTAATATTCCATATTCGGTCTCCAGGGAACCTCCCCGTGATAAGACAGATCCGGGTATCCGCAGGATATATAATCCATAAGCCGCATCTGGCTCTCCTGGCGCAGGATCGGATGCTCTCTTCGGAAAGTGAGCATTTTTTTCAGAAACTCATATATCTCCCTGTTTTTGGTCAGATCTCTCCAGTCCAGCCATGTGATCTCATTGTCCTGACAATATGGATTGTTGTTCCCGCCCTGAGAGTTGCCGAATTCATCTCCCATAAAGATCAGCGGGGTGCCCTGTGAGAGCACCAGCAGGGAAATTGCATTTTTGATCTGCATCATGCGCAGACCGCTCACAGACTTTTTCCTGCTCTTTCCCTCCGCTCCGCAGTTCCAGCTGCAGTTATAGTCCTTGCCGTCCCTGTTGTTCTCACCGTTTTCCTCGTTATGTTTGCGGTCATAGGACACCAGATCCATCAAAGTAAATCCCTCATAGTTCGACAGGTAATTGATCTGTCCGGCATGCTCCGGCTGGCACCTCATAAACTGCAGGACAGTTCCCACAAGCCCCTCATCCCCTTTCAGAAAACGGCGCATGGTGTAACAGTAATCATCCCGATAGATGCCCAGATTTCTGTATATCTGTGATCTGTTCCTCAGCGTGCTCTCCCGGTGGAGGCAATTCTCCGGAAAATCATAATACCAGATTTTGGTGTCCGCAAAGCATGGATCCGTACAGATCAGAGACACCGGGGTACACTGCCCCTTGAGATGAAAACCGTCCACATGATATTCAGTCACCCAGTATTTTAAGATATCCGATATCTCCCACTCGTGAACCTGCTCCGGAAAATAGAACTGCAGTACCGCCTCCATCCGATTATGATGGAGCTGTTTGATCAGATCCCGAAATTCTCTCCGACTGTCTTCCGACGCTGCATAACTGTTTTTGGGGCTGTAATAATATCCTCTGGTATACCCCCAGTAGTTTTTCTTCTCCTCAGGAGGCTGCACATTTCCGCCAAATCTCCCGCTCCCCTCCCAAACCGGTATGTATACCTCGTCAAACTCATAGACCGGCTGCAGTTCCAGAGTGGTCACTCCCAGTTCCTTAAGATACGGAAGTTTTTCCAGAACGCCGCTGAAAGTTCCCCTGTGTCTGACTTTAGAAGAACTATGCTGTGTGAATCCTCTGACGTGCATACAATAAATAAAAGCCTGTTCATAGGGAATCCTGGGATTCCGATCCTCCTCCCAGTCATAGTCATCCTTTTTATAGCATGCTCTCTTTTTACTGACGCCCTGCAGATCCCCGTATATGGAATTTCCCGAAAAACCTCTGGCATATGGATCGATGACCTCATTTTTTCCTTCATAAAAGGAATAAAGAAAGCTTTTCTCCTTTATACCATATACGCGCATTGTATGCATGTTACCCACTCTGTACTCTTCCGGAAACGGAATGCGCAGTGTCTCTGCACCGTCTCTCCCCTCATACAAGATCACGCCACAATCCATGCAAGTACTGACAAAGACAAATTGAATACTGTTTTCTGCCTCACTGACACCCAAAGGCGTCACATTCCCCATCGCTGTAGTAATTTTCACTCTGCCACCCCATCTCTTCCGTGCGTACTTTTCCCCTGGTTATTCTGAAAAATATGATGTTTTTCCTATTATACCATTGCTAACTAAATCATGAAAGGATATAATTGAAAAAAAAGTAAAGGAGATTTTACTATGGCTGATACAAATAATTTTGCGGAAGAAGAGATGACCGTTGATCTGGAACTGGAGGATGGTGAAAAGGTAACCTGCGCTGTAATCACGATCTTAACGGTACGGGAAAAAGATTATATCGCCCTGCTTCCTCTGGATGAGAATGGTCAGAATGATGACGGTGAGGTCTGGTTCTACGGCTACCGGGAGGATGAGAGCGATCCTAACGCCGAACCGGAATTGATCTATATCGAAGACGACGAGGAATA
>JAAVAG010000116.1 GCA_014804185.1 Lachnospiraceae bacterium | reverse complement strand
TATCTTTCCGCCTGGACTTGCCAAAAACTTTTTTCTTTTCTTTATCGCCGTCCTCCTGGCCATCCTGCGCTTCTTCGCAGTCTGACTCCTCCGGGGGCTGCTCTGTCTCTTCTTCCTCAGTGTCCCCGGCATCTTCCGCCCTCTGCCCGGCATCTTCCGTCTCCGTATCCCGGTCTATGGCGTCCTCCGCCGCAGCGGTCTGCGTATCCGGCTCCTGTTCATTCACCCGCTCTTCCTCTTTCAGCATATCGTTTTCTCCCATATGCCCCATCCTTTCCCGTTTCTGACTCGATATTATTTCTTCTTATACAGATCATCCAGCTGGTGCATCATAGTCTTCAGCATACCGATGACTCTGTCATAATCCATCCGCTTCGGTCCGATAATTCCTATCGTTCCTTTCATACCCTCATCCAGTTCATAGGTGGCTGTGACTACGCTGCAGTCTTTCATGCTCTGAATCGGCGATTCGTTGCCGATGTAAACTTGAATGCCCGTGTTGCTCTCTCCCGCCAGCGTCTCCTGCACCAGCGTTCCCAGGGCTTTCTTTTCCTCAAACGCGGTAATCAGCTTGCTGGCGCTCTCCTGATCCGCCAGTTCCGGATATCTGAAAATGTTGTTCGCACCGCTGGTGTAGATTTCCAGATCCTCTTCTTCCCTGATTGCCTCCGCCACGGCGTCGAGCACATCGCTCACGATCTCCCCGTGAATGCCCGCCTGCCGCTTCAGGACCGCTATGGTTCCGAGATTGATCTCCTCCATCGTCAGCCCGTTCAGATGAGAGTTGAGCAGGATATTGAGTTTCAGCAGCGTCTCGTCATCCAGCTGCTCCCTCACGGAAAGCAGATGATTTTTGATCACATTGCCCTCCACCATAATCACCGCCAGAAGCTGTCCCTCATCCACACGCGACAGCTGAATGAACTTCAGTTTGTTGCGGTGGTACTGCGGCGCCGAGATCATGGTCGCATAGTTAGTGGTCTGTGCCAGCACCCTGGCCACCTGCTTGAGCAGCAGATCCATCTTATCCTCCTTTTGGAGGCAGACCTCCCGCATCTCCTCGATCTCGCGGTCTTTCTCCGCCATCATGGTATCCACATAAAACCGATACCCGATATCGGTGGGAATTCTTCCCGCCGAAGTGTGCGGCTGAACAATATATCCCATTTCCTCCAGGTCGGACATCTCATTGCGGATCGTCGCAGAACTGAGATTCAAGTCGGTGTATTTGGAAATAGTCCGGCTGCCGACCGGCTCGCCTGTCTCGAGATAATTCCGAATAATGGCCTGCAATATTTTCTTTTTTCTGTCATCCAACTGCATCCCATCACTCCTTTTTCACTCTGTAAGCCATCTCGCACTGCCTGGCAGCGCTTGATGCTCTTCCCAGACAACCGCCGGTTTTGGTTGTTAGCACTCATCTCAAAGGAGTGCTAACATCTTCATACCATAAAATATCACTTACCCTATATGTTGTCAACTGATTTTGGGGAAAATAATTCTAAAATAATTCTAAAACGGTAACGGCCTGGTCATCACCTTAGTAGTCTCCCATTCTAATGGGATTTATCCCCGGCAGTCCGTAAACCTCGATCTCATAAATGCGCGCCGCGCTGTCGCTTCCCTGGGTTGGCTGCTCTGTCACAAGCCGGACAAATCTTGCCGCTGTGGGGGCAAACGCATCATGTGTTGTCCCGTCGGTATTTTTTGTCGTTTTCCATACCTCCGTATAGTCTTCGCCGTCCTCACTGACCAGGATCGCATACGCCCTGGTGTTCATGTCTGCGCTTTCCCCGCCCGCCTGGGCATGGGAAATATCCACGGCGCTCACAGTCATAACTTCCCCCAGATCCAGTGTGATCTCATGAGGCGCATCTCCGGTGGCGCACCATTTTTTTCTGAAATCGCCGTCCACCGCAAATTCGGGCGCTTCCGATTCATTTACATAGGCGTCGGCCCATACGGATACGTTCTGTGAGAGCAGAGAAAGCCCCCGGGCCGCCTCCTTTGTGATGATAATGTATCCCTCCACACAGGTCTCGCTGCTCCCGGCTTCATTTTCCGCCGTTACGGTAACCGGATAAACGCCCTCCTCCGAATAAGTGACAAAGACCGTCTCTCCCTGGGCGTTTTCCGTATCCGCCCCTGCAAAGTTCCATTTCACCTGCTGTGTGTTCTGTGAGCACAGGCTGCGAAAAGTGATGGTCTCCCCCGGCGCCGCAAGAGTGATATCCGCGGTAAACGCCGCTTTCGGAAGACTGTTGTCCGGCCAGTCCATCCCTGTCTGCCCGCTGTTTCCCTCCTCCAGCAGAAAATTTACGGGCACAATCTCAAATACGGTATGGCTCTCCCCGGCATTTCGCGGCATTGTATCAATATAGAAGCTTTCTGTGTTTGACACGCCCAAAAGGGATCTTGTCTGATCCTGCCCGATTCTGTATATTTCGTAATACTGCGCCTGCACATCCGTCTCCCAAAGCAGATGCACGCCCGCATGCATTCCGTCTTCGTCAAATCCGCTGCGGCTCACCCGCACGCCGCTTACCGTGGATTTCGGACTGTTTTGCATTTCCGCTATGGTAATGTTTCCAAAGCGGATCTCCGCCTCGTCCGCATCGCCGGATGCCGTCATCCGATAGGAGATAGTTCTGATTCTTTTGCCCGACAGCCCTGACAGATCGTATGTTATGGTGGTCCAGTCCGCCCCCGCTTTCCGATCCCCGGTCAGCACCGTCTCCGAACCGTCGTCAAACGTCAGCACTGCAGCCAGTTCGATCTCCGTTCCTTTAGCTTTTGCGGTGGTGGTAAAAAGCATGTGCTCTGTCACAGGCAGGTCTGCGCTGTACAGCTTTATCACCGATTCTGATCCCTGGCGCATGGTCCCGCCCAGCAGCAGGCTGCTGCCTCCGTAATATGCATCCTCCAGATCCAGATCCGCCATGAGCAGATTGCCCTCGCCATTTGTGATGATGTAACGGTAAGTGGGCAGGATATCCGATATGCTGCGGTTATTCCAGTCCTGCAGACTGATTCGACAGCCGTTTTTGAAAAAGCTGAAGCCGCTTCCGGTGGAAAAATTCGTCACGAAAGGGAGGGAAGTCACCGCGGTGCGCTCCACTGCATATGTGGAAATACCCCTCCACTGTATGTCGCTTTTGATCTCCGTCTCCGCGGACGGATCCCCCGCCGTATTTACCCACAGCATATTTTCCTTTTTGCGGAAATCCTCCATGGATTCCGCTGAAAAGTACGCCCAACTGGGACAGTAAATCCCCAGGGAAGTATAAGTCCCTCCCTCCGGATTTTCAAACGGACGCCAGTTTATCATGGACATATACCCTCTTGCCTGCAGATCAATACCCGCGTACAGGTCGTATGGATCGATCTGATATTCTTCGGCAAGAACTGCAGATGCTCTGAGCAGCTGCCGGGCCGCATAGGAATCCTCCGACCACCAGAAATTTAAAAACATTCCGTCTGCTGCCGCTTCCCCATGATTGTTCAGAAACGCCGCGTTTTTATCCGTCAGCGCATTCTGCCAGTTTACTCTTCCGTCCACCGTCATGGAATCGTAGTAGATCAGTTCCAGTTCCGGCGCCTGTTTTTTCAAATAAGACAGAAATTCCCGCATCCTGTCTGCATGTTCCTGTGTCAGGGGCTGCTGCTGTGTCCCCTCCGTCTCCTGATTGATGAACCAGCCGTCAAAGCCGAGCACCCGGGCGGCCTCGATCAGCTTATCCGCCACCGGATATGTGCCGTTTTTCTCTCTGACAAGAAGATCATCCAGCCATTCCATTTTGCCGCCGTGGGCAGTCTGCGGCATAAAAACGGTTCCCAGCACTTTGACGCCATTTTTATGCCCCATATCCACCACGTCCGCACTGGGAGGCACGATCAGTCCCTCGCCCGAGGAGCCTCCCCAGTACACCAGCGTGTCCACATACTGCCAGTAGGAAAATACATTAGCATCGGCCGTGCTGCCGCCATGGGGACTGTTGCCGCTCGTGCTGCTGTTCATGATGGAGAGCGCCATCACCTTTGTGTCCCGGTTCTGGGTAGGATTCACCGTATCCAGCTCTGCGGCATCCAGCCGCCGCGCCAGCGGCACGGTGCTCACATGAAACAAAAGTTCCTCCTCCGCCTCGGGATCCCACTCCAGAAGCTGCGCAGGAAACCAGTAGGGAACTTCCGGCTGCATGCCGGGTACGATCTCCCGATTTTCCCCCTCAGGCGTCACCGTATAGCCGGGCATTCCTTCCGTTATCCCCGCTTCTTTAGCCGGATCAGACTCCCGGTCCGTCTCCTCCCGGCCCGCATCGGCGTTGTCCGCCTGTCCGCTTTCGACATCCGCAGTGTATCCTCCGTCCTGCACGTTCTCGTCCGCTTTGCCGCAGGCCGCGAACGCCACGCTCAAAACAATTATTAATAAAATACTTGCTGTTTTTCTCCGGTAAATCCATCCTCTGTTTTTCCCGCCCATACAAAATACTCCTCTCACTATTATTTCCGCCCTTTCGCATGCCCTGCCGCATGTATCAGGTTTTTCCCACAAAAACAGCAGAAGATTCTTCGAAAAATGTCTCTCGCCTCTTCTGCTGCTCTTCTTTTTCAGTGTCCTGATCTTCCGAATATTCGCCCGGAACCGGATCTGTCAGATGGCAAAGCTGCCTGTCTCCGTCTTGTTGATCACATAATACACCATACTTTCTTCGGGTTTCACATACAACTCTATGGACTGCAGTTCATTCAGCTTTCTCTTTAAGTCATATCTCCACACATTCTTTGCGATCTTCACAAGATCATCCTCTGTATAGGACTTCCCGGCAAACTGCAATGTGCTGCTCACCTTTATCTCTTTCTTTGCAGCGGGTTTACTCCCTTCGGTCTTCTTTGCCGCGCTCTTCTTTGCTGTTTCTTTTACGATTTCTTTCACTGCTTCTGCCACTTTCTTTTCCTCCTTTTGGGCATCGCTTTTTTCTTTTCTTTTTCGCCTCATCTATATTAGTGCAAGCGCATCAAATTGTCAACCTTTTTGCGTTGACTATCGTAAGGGCTATTCGTAAAGGGTCGCGAAAATTTGACGCCTGCACATTCTTAGTGTATACTGGATTAACAAACAACGCTCTCACCACAAAAGCGTTTATCCACACCTCGAAAGGAAATATATTATGTCAGCATTGAATCCTCAGCCTGTTCTCATCACACTAGAAGAATATGAGGCTCTCCCTGAAGACATAAGGGCGGAGGTCTTTGATGGGCAGATCAGCTATATGGCCAGTCCGTCGCAGATCCATCAGATGATCTCAATGGAACTTTCTACCATACTCAACATTTATCTAAAAAGCAGAAAAGGGTCCTGTCGGGTTTTTCATGCTCCGTTCGATGTAAAACTCGCTGATAATCCCCTTACCATCGTCCAGCCCGATCTTATGATTGTATGTGACAAAGATAAACTGGATGGAAAACGGTGCAATGGAGCCCCGGACTTCATTATTGAGATTGTTTCTCCCGGCAACCCCGCAGATGATTATATCCGCAAGCCATACTACTACAAGAATGCAGGAGTCCGGGAATATTGGATCGTTGATCCCCGCCGCAAAAATGTAACGGTCAATTATTTTGAGGGAAATCTGCTTAACATTCAATACTCTTTTGACTCTGCCATTAAAGTTAATATTTATGAGGATCTGTTTGTTGATTTCTCCTATATTGCCGAACTGTTAAGCACCTGACAGCACCATTTGTGTCATCAAACCCTCATGATCGCCTCCTGGCACCAGGAAAACAACAGGGCAAACACTTCATCAAAATCAAAGGAATCTCCTCTGCTCAGCGCAATCGCCGTGTCCATCATAAGCCTGTCCTTCCCTTTCAGCACGGAGGAGAGTTCTTTCTTTGTGCAGACAAAGACACCGCTGTCCAGATAATGCATGTTCTGCAAAATAAAAAACACGGCCTTATAACTGCAGGCGATCTTCGCTTCGTTCTTTTCCCTTGGGGCGTGAATATAGCGATGGCAGATCTCGTGATAAAGATTGTTCAGGCTCAGTTTCACATAATTGCGCACATCTTCTTCCCTGTATGCGGGAATCCATTCTGCGAGTGTTCCATAATAATCTTTCGTCGTGTGCAGAACATGACAGATTTCAAGCGGATTCCAGTTCTGCAGTTCCTCTCTGCCGCAGATAAAACCGCAGGATTTATCATAATCTTCCAGGGAAGAGATTGCTTTTCTGTATTCGGCGAGATCTCTCACAGACAGTTTTTCTACAACCACCATAATGTCAAGATCACTGTCTGCCGTCGCTTCGCCTCTCAGATAGCTTCCCTGTAATCCCACATATAACAGTCGTTCCCCATAGGCTGTCTCAAGCAGCCGGATCAGTTTCTCAATATAGTTATCCTTGTCAAACATTTTTCGCTCCATTCTTCCAGTGGCTCTGGACATCCATTTTGATATTTAGTATTCTATTAAAAAAACGCAGGAAAGGCATATAAAATATGAAAATCTTAGTAATCGGCGGAAGCTATTTCTTCGGCAGAGTCTTTGTAATGCAGGCAGCCGGGATACACGACATCACGGTGCTCAACCGCGGCACCTATTCTATGGCGGCTCTGGGCGCTGCCGAAATCAAAGGCGACCGCAGGGACAAACCCCTCTGGAAGTCTCTCCGGGAGGATTTCGATGTGGTCGTTGATTTCTGCGCCTATGAAAAGGGAGACATTGCCGCCGTGCTGGAAAATATGGCGGGCCATATCGGGCAGTATATTTTGATCAGCACTGTAGATGTATATGAACGCGGGATGGGAAAGGTTCTCAAGACAGAACAGACCGCTCTGGAGACAAGAGTTTTTCCCGGCGAGGCAGGTGCGTATATCGCGGGCAAGGTGGCTCTGGAACAGGAGATCAGGGCACAATGCGCCGCAAAGGACATCCCTTATACGGTTTTAAGACCGGCCATTCTGTACGGTCCATTCAATTATGCTCCCCGGGAATCAGCCTATATTCAGATGATCGTTCAGACCGGCCTGCTGCCGCATATCACGGACGCCGCGGGAGAGTTTCAGTTTCTCTATATCAAGGACGCCGCGGACGCCGTGCTCCGGTGCCTTCTCAATGAGCAGACTTACGGGCAGGCTTACAATCTGTGCCAGGATCAGATTCTCACCTATGATATTTTTTATGAAACGCTTCTAAAAGCGTCCCACATGCAGCCGCAGGAACTTCCGATGACGGCGGAGGATGCTCTGCGCCAGGGAATTCCTCTTCCGTTCCCTGTGGCGGAAGAGGAATCCGAACTTTATTCCAATGAAAAGAGTAAAAGGGAACTTGGCATCCGCTATACGGAATTTTCCGCCGGAATGGAAAAGACTTTCCGGGCCTTTCAAAATGTTTACCTGACCAGCCCAAAATAGATCAATACCAGAACGCCCAATACGATCCGATACCATCCGAACACTTTGAAGTCATGTTTCCTGATATAATCCAGCAGGAATCTGATAACCGCCACAGACACCGCGAAAGAAACCACTACGCCCACACCCAGGACCGCCATCTCCGCCCCCGTAAAATCAAACCCGAATTTTACCAGTTTTAAAAGACTTGCGCCGAACATGACAGGGATCGCCAGGAAAAAGGTAAACTCCGCCGCCGTCTTTCTGGAGATCCCGATCAGGAGCGCGCCCACAATGGTAGCGCCGGAGCGGGAAGTTCCCGGAAATACGGCCGCAATCACCTGAAAAATGCCGATGATCAGCGCCGCTTTGTAGGTAAGCTGCTCCAGCCGGGTAACCACGGGCTTTTTCCCCTTGTTCCAGTTCTCCACTATAATAAAGGCAACGCCGAACACGATCAGTGCTCCGGCTACCACATACCATTTATAAAACACGGCATCCAGCACATCGTCAAACAGCACGCCGATAACCGCCGCAGGGACGCAGGCGACAAGGATTTTAAACCAGAGTGTCATCGTGTCCATTTTCACATAGGCCAGAGGACCGCTTTTGGCATAACCGTGTCCCTTTGTGCAAAAGGGCCATATCCGGTTCCAGAACAGCAGCACCACTGCCAGTATGGCGCCGAACTGGATCACCACCTCGAACATATCCCAGAACCCGTCGGACACATTTTCAAATTCTACAAACTCCCGCAGCAGGATCAGATGCCCTGTGCTGCTGATGGGCAGCCACTCCGTGATGCCCTCCACAATACCAAACAAGATTGATTTCAGAATATCCAGTATTTCCATTTCCATACCCCCTGTTTAATTTGTCTCCATCCCGGCTTCCAGATAATTCAGCAGGGCTTCATAGTTTTCCTCCGCCTCCTGATATCCCTCTTCATAGAGGGCGCGCAGTTTCTCCGAATCCTTTTCAATTCTGCCCACATCGCTTTTTTCCTGGGGACGGAGGACAAATGCCTGACCGTTTTCTTCCTGCTCCTCGATATATTCCAGCGTCTCGTTGTAGCGGATATGCCTGTCGGACATCAGTTCATATATTTTAGGATATTTCAGATATCTCACCTTTATGAGGGCAAGATTTGCGGTGGAATCGGGTTTGCGGACATACCCTTCCTCCTTGGTCATAATGACCACATTCTTCAGATTGCCGTCCACAATGGATTTCCGGAGAGGAATGGCATCCGAAATACCGCCGTCCAGCTACAGTGTCTTTCCGATCCGCACATTTCGGGATACAAGCGGCAGAGACGCGGACGCCCGCACCATATCGATGTCCCGTTTCATGTCCCGTATCCGCAGATATTCCGGCTGCCCTGTCACAATATTGGTCACTACCGCATATGCTCTGCCCTCATATTTATCGAACGTATCATAATCGTAGGGGTGCAGATACTCCGGGATCAGGTGATACGCCGTCTGCACGTTAAAGAGATCCCCGGTGGTAAGCAGACTTTCCAGACTGCAGTATTTTTTTGTATCCAGATAATCCACATTCACATCCAGGGCCCTGCCTCTCTGTTTGGACAGATAACTGCACATGCAGCATGCCCCAGCGGATACCCCGTACACATTGGAAAATTCAATCCCCTTATCCAAAAAGAAATCCAGTACCCCTGCCGTATAGACGCCTTTCATACCGCCGCCTTCCAAAACCAGTCCCGCCTGATACATTTTCTTTCAACCTGCCTTTCTGTCTTTCCATACCGCCCGCACGGGCAGGCGCATCCATCAGAAGCGTTTATTCATGCCGCTTCGTCTGATATTCCGTCTTTACAAATTTTCTCATCGCCTCCAGCGACCGCTCCACTTTCTCCGTGTCGATACAATATGCCATCCGGAAATAGCCGGGACATCCAAAAGTGTCTCCCGGTACAAGAATCAGATCATACTGCAGCGCTTTCTGGCAGAACACTTTCGCATCCTCCTCCAGCGCTTTGGGGAAAATATAAAATGTTCCGTCCGGTTTCACACAGGTGAATCCCAGATGGATCAATTCCTCGTAGATCAATTTCATGTTCGTCTCATACACGGACAGATCCGCCGTCCGGCTTAACACCTGCGCCACAGCCAGCTGTATGATGGAGGGCGGGCAGTTGTGTCCGATGCCCCGCGAGATCTGACCGCACATATTGATCATCGTCTCCGCCTCCCGGCAGGCCGGATTCACAGCCACATAGCCGATCCTCTCCCCCGGCAGCGACAGGGACTTGGAAAAAGAGTAACACATAATAGTATTGTCATAAAATGCCGGGACACAGGGACTGTCCACTCCCTCAAAAACAATCTCCCGGTAAGGCTCATCGGAGATCAGATAGATTTCGTGTCCGTATTTTTCCGCCCTGTCTTTCAGCACCTCCGCCAGCCTCCGCAGCGTCTCCGCAGAGTATACAATGCCGGACGGATTATTGGGCGTATTGATCAGCACCGCCATAGTCTTCTCATTGATCATATGCTCAAAGGCGTCAAAATTGATCTGGAAATCCGCCGTGCTGGCAGGCACCACTTTCAGCGCCGCGCCCGTCAGATTCACATAAGGATTATATTCCGGAAAATAAGGCGCAAACGTAAGTATCTCGTCCCCCGGCTCCGTCACCAGTCGGAATGCGTGGGCCAGAGCTCCCGCCGCGCCGGATGCCATAAAAATATGTTCCGCAGCGTAGGGAATTCCGAATCTCTCCCGCAGGGAGTCCGCCACCGCTTTTCTCACGGAGTAGATTCCCAGACTGGGGCTGTAGCCGTGCAGCAGCATCGGGCTGTCGTTTTGCAGCATATTTATCATAATGTCCGTAAATTCCTGCGGAGCGGGAACGGAGGGGTTGCCGAGACTGTAATCGAACACATTCTCATAGCCGATCTGTGCCCCTCTCTCCGCCGCAAACTCTGACAGCTGCCGGATTACGGACTTCCCGGAGAGCATCTCCTTATATTTCTGTACGATCATAACCTGTTCCAAACCTTTCTATCGCAAACTCGTCTGTATTCCGCTTCAGCAAAGCCACCCTATTATACCACAATCCTGCCACAAGTCAAAGCCCTGCCTCCAGGGCAAAAAACTTAAAAAGAGAGGACTCCTTTTGAATTCCTCTCCTTTTGCGCTGCCGGATCCTATATTACTATTTTCCAATCCATTACACCATCACATCTATATTGCCGCCCTCCGGCGCCGCAGGGATATCCGCCTCCGGCATCTGCGTCACCATCACGGGAATCTCCGCTCCGGAAAGTTCCAGCTTTACGCCGCTTGCAACCTCCTGTTTCTCTTTCACCAGCTTATCGAAAAGGGCTTTCAGGTACTTCATATCAGCCTCAATGATATCCCGCATTTCCTCTCCTCTGTGCTTTTTCTTCAGAAGTTCCAGATCCTCTGGCGACATCTCCCCCTGAAAAGCCTGGGACAGCTCTTCCATCCCGTCCTCGCTCTCCATCTCCTCCAGCGCTTCCTGAAGTTCCTGCATCAGCTGCCGCAGCTGCTCACTGTTCATATCCATGACATCGGTGATATCCATGTCTTCCGGCCCGTACTCGTCGGTTTCCTCCTCCGGTTCTTCCCCATGTGCCCTGCCCTTTTTCTTGATCTCCTCTTCCTCCTGAAGATGTTTCAGGCGCTTCTTGGCGATTCTCACCATCTTCTCCGCATGGATCATGGCATTCCTGGTCTCGGAACTGCTGTAATCACCGTTTCTCAGTTTTCTGCGCAGCAGCACGGCCTCACCTCTGGCTCTTACCACAACCTGCCGGGCATTGCCGGATGTCTTTGCCTGCATGATCTGCGTTGAAATGCGTTTGAAATTGTACGACAATCTCTTCGGCTTTACCAGCGTCGGCTTTCTGTATGTCATGGTAGCCGCCACCGAACCGTCCCTGTTCTTAATCACAACCTTACTTACATTGGAGTTTCGAACCCCCGACATTCCGATTCCCATATCCGCATCCTCCCTGATCCGCATCATATCGGTTCGCTCC
>JAAVAG010000115.1 GCA_014804185.1 Lachnospiraceae bacterium | reverse complement strand
CACCTCCTCAACATCATCGTATTCAAAATCAATGAATACTTTCTTCAGTAGAACACCTACTCCAACGAGTGCCAGAATGATGGTACCGGAAGTGGATACGACGAACCATGCAGGCATCCCCCAAAAGGTCAATCCGGTGCCATTCAGCAGAAAGGCAGTTGCTACATGCCAGATACAGCAGATTGCAACAACAATCAGGGTCCCTCGAATTTCCCTCATGCATTGTTCATGCTTCTCTTGATTTGATAGTTTCTTCATAAAAAAATCTCCTTTTCTATAGGGTCAGATTCTTTTCCAAAGATATCTGCCAGAATGTATTTTATAATAAATTGGATAGAATGGCAACATAGGATTGTATTGTGTTCCTATGAAAAGTAGATTATAATTACAACCATAAAAATGACAGAAAAGGAAGATGTATATGTTACAGGGAAAAAATGTTGTTTTGGCCGTGACAGGCAGCATCGCGGCTTATAAAATTGCCAATCTGGCAAGCATGCTGCAAAAACTCCATGCAAACACCACCGTTCTTATGACACAGAACGCCACTCAGTTTATCAATCCGATCACCTTTGAGACTCTGACCGGAAATAAATGTCTGATCGATACTTTTGACCGGAATTTTCAGTATAATGTGGAACATGTATCTCTTGCAAAATCCACCGATGTAGTACTGGTAGCGCCTGCATCCGCCAATGTGATCGGAAAAATAGCAGGCGGAATCGCCGATGATATGCTGACGACAACAGTGATGGCCTGTTCCTGCAAAAAAATTATCTCTCCTGCCATGAATACTCATATGTATGAAAATCCCATCGTACAGGACAACATAAAAAAACTTCAGAATTATGGATATGAGGTGATCACGCCTGATACGGGATATCTGGCATGCGGGGATACCGGTCCGGGTAAAATGCCTTCCGAACAGACGCTTCTGGAATATATTCTGCGGGAAATTTCCTTTGAAAAAGATATGATTGGCAAAAGGGTACTGGTAACCGCAGGACCCACCATGGAAAAAATTGATCCGGTGCGCTACATCACCAATCATTCTACCGGAAAAATGGGATATGCCATAGCCAGACATTGTATGCAAAGAGGCGCCGAAGTAACACTGATCACAGGAAAAACAGATACGCCAAAACCTCCCTTTGTAAAGATTGTGGAAATCGAATCCGCCAGGGATATGTTTGAGGCGGTAAAAGAATGTTACGAACGACAGGATATTATTATAAAAGCCGCCGCTGTGGCGGACTACCGTCCTTTATTTACATCGGATGAAAAAATAAAGAAAAAAGATGGGGATCTCTCCATTTCTCTGGAAAGAACAGAAGATATCCTGCAGTTTCTGGGAGAACATAAGACAGAGAAACAATTTCTCTGCGGATTTTCCATGGAAACAGAAAATATGCTGGATAATTCCCGCGCAAAGCTGGAGAAAAAACATGCGGACATGATCGTCGCTAATAATCTGAAACAGTCGGGAGCGGGATTCGGAACAGATACCAATATTATCACTCTGATCACCCGTGAAAGTTTTAAACAGCTTCCGATCATGAGCAAGGACGAAGCGGCAAAACAGATTATAGACGCTATATTGTCATATAATAACAACTAATTTTCTTTTTGTTTCATCTCCCTGAGAACGCTGATTCCCAGAGGCACCGCCAGGAAGAAAGAACATATATCGGATATCATCTGGGAAATCTGTACTCCAAAAAGTCCCATAAAATACGGCAGAATCCAGATCAGCGGCAGGAAGAAAATTCCCTGCCGCGACGCTGCCACAATAGAAGCTTTCGCCGCTTTTCCGATAGACTGCAGATACATATTACATATAACAACAAAGGAACTTAAGGGAAAGGCAATACATTGTAATCTCAGAGCGGTTGTTCCGATCCGGATTACGTCAGGATCATCTTTTCTGAATAAAGTCACAAGAGGTTCCGCAAACAAAATTCCAAAAACAGAAACAACAACAAGAAAGCATAACGCGGTTTTTACACAAAACCAGAAACCTTCCCGAACCCTGTCATATTTTCCCGCCCCATAATTCATACCGCACACAGGCTGGAATCCCTGTCCGAATCCAATCAGAGCGGAATTGGCAAACATAGTGATCCTTGTTACCACAGACATAGCGGCAATGGCCTGCACCGTGTATTCTCCTGCAAACATCCCCGCAGATCTGTTCAGACATATAGTTGCAACACTTCCCAATCCCTGCCTGCACAGGGAAGGTAATCCTCCCTTGAATATTTCTTTCAGGGAAGCAAAGTCAGGGTGAAAATTTTTCCACTTCACTTTAATATTTCCGCCTTTATGGCTCTCCAGCCACAATAAACAAAAACTGATCAGCTGACTGACCACTGTAGCTGCAGCTGCGCCTGAAACACCCATTTGAAATACAAAAATAAAAATAGGATCCAGCGCAATGTTGACCACTGCTCCTGTGACAATCCCAACCATGGCAAAGGAAGCGCTTCCCTGAAACCGAAGCTGATTATTCAGCACAAGCTGTGACATCATAAAGGGTGTGCCAAGCAGTATAATGCCGAGATATTGTTTCGTCTGATCCATAAAATCGGGAATGGCCCCCAGTAAAAGCGCTAAAGGTTCCAGAAACAATAAGCCCAATATCCCCAACACAAGACCTGCAATAAAGGAACAATAAAAACCGCAGGCCGCCATTGCATTGGCGTCTTCATACTCCTTTGCCCCCAGTTTCCTGGAAATATAATTTCCTGAACCATGTCCGAAAAAAAATCCGCAGGCCTGAATCAGAGCCATAATAGAAAAGACCACTCCCACGGCCGCCGTGGAATCTGTGTCTATTTTCCCCACGAAAAAGGTATCCGCCATATTGTAAAAGGAAGTCACAAGCATACTGATAATGGTCGGCACCGCCATCTGACAGATCAGATGGGGTACCGGTTCCGTAGTCAGATATTTCACTTTTTCTTCCTGTCCCAAAGCGCTTACATTCATAAAAAACTAATCTTCCTCTTCTACGGGAAGCGTTACTTCTTCCTCATCTTCAAAATCTTCAAATTCTATCGGATCTTTTTGGACATCCTCCAACGCTTCCTCGATATTATCAAATTCCTTATCGCCATCGGATATTTTTTCTCTCACTTTTGCAAACTGGGCAACTTTTTCCCCTTCGCTCAGGTCGATGAGTTTTACACCGGATGATATACGGCCTGAAATGCGGATATCCTGCACTCTGATCTGTATCAGAATTCCTTCCGTGCTGATGATCATGATTTCATCCTGATCATTTACGGCTTTCACACCGATAAGATTTCCCGTTTTTTCATTGATTTTATAACATTTTATGCCTTTTCCGCCGCGGTTTTGTACCGTGAATTCATCGATTTCCGTTCTTTTTCCAAGACCGTTTTCCGATACAAAGAGCAGCTTATTTCCCTGGGTGTGAAGCTGCATGCCGACAATTTCATCCCCCCGGGACAGATTCATACCAATCACACCCATGGAGGAACGACCGGTAGCCCTCACATCCGTCTCCTTGAACCGAATGCACATACCATACTTTGTCACAAGGAAAATTTCACTGTTCTCATCTGTCAGCTTCACCTCTATAAGTTCGTCATCCTCACGGAGATTAATAGCAATAAGACCACTTTTTCTGATATTATAGTATTCCATCAGAGAGGTCTTTTTAATAATCCCGTTTTTCGTGACCATAAACAGATTTTTATCCCTGTCATAATTTCTGATGGGTATCATGGCGGTTATTTTTTCCCCGGGCATCAACTGCAGAAGATTTACAATGGCAGTTCCCCTTGCCGTTCTGCCCGCCTCCGGTATCTCATAAGCCTGCAGACGATAAACTCTGCCAAAATTTGTAAAGAAATTCAGATAATGGTGCGTCGTCGTCATAAGCAGATCCTCAATGTAATCCTCATCGATAGTCTGCATTCCCTTGATGCCCTTTCCGCCGCGGTTCTGAACCTTAAAATTATCCACCGTCATTCGTTTGATATAACCAAGCCTGGTCATAGCAATCACTGTATTTTCAATGGGGATCAGATCTTTCACACCCATATCATACACATCTACGCCGATACTGCTGCGCCTGTCGTCTCCGAATTTTTCGGCAATGATCATAATTTCTTCTTTGATCACACCCAAAAGGAGTTTTTCATCTCCCAGAATTGCTCTTAATTCCTTTATTTTTATAAGGAGTTCCTGATGCTCATTTTCCAGTTTTTCCCGTTCCAGACCTGTCAGAGCGCGCAGACGCATATCCACAATGGCCTGTGCCTGTATTTCGGTCAATTCGAAACGCTCAATGAGTCTTTCCTTTGCAATCTGCGTATTCTGGCTGCTGCGGATAATGGATATTACTTCGTCAATAAAATCCAGCGCTTTCAGAAGTCCCTGTAAAATATGATCTCTCTCTTCCGCCTTGTTGAGTTCATATTTTGTACGCCTGGTCACCACGTCTTCCTGATGCAGCAGATAATATGTCAGCATATCAAGAAGATTCATAACCTTTGGTTCATTGTTGACCAGAGCCAGCATAATCACGCCAAACGTATCCTGAAGCTGCGTATGCTTATACAACTGGTTCAGGATTACATTGGCGTTGGCATCCCGGCGGAGTTCTATCACAACTCTGATTCCCTCACGGTTCGACTCGTCACGGATATCCGTAATTCCGTCTATTTTCTTTGTCTTCACAAGATCGGCTATCTTCATGATCAGATTGGCCTTGTTTACCATATAGGGAAGCTGCGTGGCAATGATCTGAGACTTTCCGTTTGGAAGCGTCTCTATATCCGTCACCGCACGAACTCTGATTTTCCCTCTTCCGGTTCTGTATGCCTCCTCGCATCCCCTTGTGCCAAGAATCAGGCCGCCTGTTGGAAAATCCGGCGCTTTGATAATTTCAAGTATTTCCTCCATGGTCGTATTTCTGTCTTCCATTACACGATTGTCAATGATTTTTACAACCGCCTTTACAACCTCTCTCAGATTATGCGGAGGAATATTGGTAGCCATCCCCACGGCAATGCCCGTAGTTCCGTTTACCAGAAGATTCGGGTAGCGGCTGGGCATGACAACGGGTTCTTTTTCCGTATCGTCAAAGTTTGGAACAAAATCTACCGTATCCTTATTGATATCCGCCAGAAGCTCCATGGAAACTTTAGAGAGCCTTGCCTCCGTATAACGCATTGCCGCGGCATCGTCTCCGTCCATGGAACCGAAATTCCCATGTCCGTCTACCAGGGTGTATCTCATATTCCAATCCTGCGCCATATTTACAAGGGCGCCATAGATGGAACTGTCTCCATGCGGGTGATATTTACCCATGGTATCACCGACAATACGGGCACTTTTTCTGTGAGGCTTATCCGGGCCGTTGTTCAGCTCTATCATAGAATATAAAATTCTTCTCTGAACCGGCTTCAATCCGTCTCTCACATCCGGAAGAGCTCTCGATGCAATAACGCTCATTGCATAGTCGATATAGAATGTCTCCATTCTCTCTTTCAGATCTACCACATGGACCTTATCGATTTCCTGCTCCGTATTTTTATCAAAAATTTGATCATCCATTAAATTTAAGCCTCCGACATAAGCTTTCCGTTAAATATCCAGGTTCTTTACAAACTTCGCGTTCTCTTCTATAAACTCTCTTCTGGGTTCCACCTTATCACCCATCAGAGTGGTAAATGTAAGATCGATTTCCGACTCGGTCTCCTCATCTATATTCACTCTCATCAGAATACGCCGGGCAGGATCCATGGTCGTCTCCCAAAGCTGCTCCGCATCCATCTCGCCAAGTCCCTTATAGCGCTGGATCTTATTATTCTGATCTCTTCCTACCTCAGCAAGAATACCGTCCAGCTCCTCCTGGCTGTATGCATACCATATTTTTTTATTTTTTTCCAGTT
>JAAVAG010000114.1 GCA_014804185.1 Lachnospiraceae bacterium | reverse complement strand
TATTCCTGTATTACAATTCCGGCAAATGTATTTTTTTCGGGTCTGAAGTCAAACAACATATTCACCAGCCATTTGCGCCCATTCTTATCATGAAACAGAGAGGGGTCAAACCCACTGCTGTTTAAATATATGGGATCAGACCAGGGTCCCAAAATATTCTCTGCCGTCACAAGATAATTGTCACCATTAAAAAACGGATCAAAAATAGACTTTACCACTGTGTAAATCAGATAAAACCTCCCATTATCATAGGAAAGGCATGGTGCCCAGATTCCTTTTGATGCCCGGATTCCGGCCATATCCAGCTGACTTTTGCGCGTCAATGGCCTGGTAAGAAGCTTCCAGTTCTTCAAATCCCTGGAATGATGAATCTGAACCCCCGGGAACCACTCAAAGGTAGATGTTGCAATATAATAATCATCTCCGACCCGAAGAATTGATGGATCCGGGTTAAAACCTCTTAAAATCGGGTTTGTAATCATATAACTCCTCCCATCCTTTCTAACTATTACCCTTTCGTTATATGAGTCATAACTGCAAATCGTTTCAATGTGCAATATCATTTATGGGCTTCATCGTGATTTCCGTACATGTGTCTTTTCCTGTAGAGTTCATCTCAAAGGTAATAATCGCTCTTCCATCCCATCCTTCCGGCGCATGCTCTTTCAGCGATATTTGTGTGTTTCCCGTGAGCAATGTGGAAACAACTTCTTCCTCGTCTGCTTTCCGACCGGTCCCCCATCGCAGAACCCGGTTCCGCCTTTCGTTTACAGGCCTATAGGAAAGTTGATACGATGTAACATATTCGCCATCGACTTCATAATCAATACGCACCTGAAACACAGTATTGTAATCCACATTTTCATAGGTCCCCGACAGATTGCTCTCAACCATAATCATATCCGGCAGATCTTCATATTCCACAGCCACTATAGACCTTGCGCTGGTCTCCCCATTCATGCCAAGATATACCTTGGGATCTGTTATATCATAAAAAGAATAATTTGCCTTTTCACGTTCGGTAAACTCATAATACTTTCTGACCAATGTACCTACAGGTTCTGTGTCTTCCTTTTTTTCTTCTCCGCCAAAAAGATAAAGTGCAAATCCTCCCGGCTCCAATGAGATGGAAAATTCCTCCGAAGTCCCGTCCCAATCTACAATCTCCGACGGCACAACAGAGCATCCCCTGTCACCGCCTACATAATCGTAAATAGAATCGTCCATCCTGTAAATTCTCAGTTTTCCCTCTGTGATTGGTATAGAAGAAATCTTTACCGATACCTCTTTTCTTTCCGTCTTGCTGTCATTCCACAAAAGGATTGCCGCCGTCTCCTCATCTGCAGAAGCCATTGCATGTAATCCCTCCCGCATGACGTCCGGCAGACCTTCTATCCGTACACGTTCTTCAGGCATCCGGCTGTACATCCACAACGCCCAATATGGCGCTTTCAGCATGCCCTCTGTATCAATGGCGCCGAGAGGTTCATAACCGGTATCCATAAATTGCGCCCAGTGAGCCAACGTGACATCCGTCTCTTCCAGAAGTAATTCAAAAGAAGTCAGCATGGTTGCAGCGCCGCGGGATTTTTCCGCATCCCCTCCCAGCGTGAATGGCTGAATGAGGCTGTTAAATTCATTCAGATGGATTTCTGTTGTATCATATTCAGGATACTGCCCTAATATAGTCTGCGCCAGATTGGTCCTGACCAGGTATTGTTTCTTATCGCAGCCATAGCTGTGATGACTGAAAAAATCAAGCGGAACATCCGCCTTACTTATCTCTTCCAGAAAATTCTTAATTGCTCCCACACCGGTTATATCGATAAATGCCGTAGAAGGTCCGCCGACAACGGCATCTTTGTCAGCCTCCAGCAATCCCTGGACCGCAGCAATATACATTTTCGTGTAATCATCCCAACCGCCGGTGAAAAATACATCTCCGCAATCCGGTTCATTATAAATTTCATGGTAAGGGATCCTAATACCGAGTTCTTTATAATGGCGGGCAAATGTACGGAACATCTCCTTGTACACCGTGAGATCGGAGGGTCCCGTCCTGTAATCATTATTAATCTGCAACGGTTTCGGTATATAACACCAGCTTGCATACAAATCGACCCCATGCTCTCTCAAAAGATCAATCAACGTATCCAGGGTGGTAAAATCGTAGATCATATTGTCCACCGTACCATCCACCATATCGCCAAGCATAAATCTGTCGTCACCCATGTACAAGTCAATCCGCAGCGAATCCGCCCGAATTTCGTCATAGAAATGTGCGTCCCGCTCATACTGAGATAACGGCACAATACCGCTGTTAAACAAACCAAATTTTTTAATCAGCGGTACTCCATCCCTTTTGCTGAAATCCACTAAAATCTGCGTTTCATCCATGCTTTCATTCTCCTCTCTCCTGATATCCCCGGCCCCTTCTGATTCCGCTTTTCCTGTTTCCTCCTGATTGTCAGCCACAGAACTGCTTTCAGGCGGAGGATTATCCGATTCTGACCAACATATCCGGATAGCAGCCACTCCTGCCAGAATCATGATTATCAATATACCCCAAATCCAATATTTATTTCTTTTCAACTCTCTACGTTTTTGTTCCATACGTTTATCATGCTCTTACACTGCCCGCTGCAAACCCTTTTGTAAAATATTTCTGTAAAAACGAATATGACAACATTTTTTCATCAGCCAATCTATGTATTGGATAATATATATATTAAAACCATTAAATGAGCAATATTTTTCGTGATTATTATTGGTTTTTAGCGTCCATTTTTGATATTTAAACACTTTTTTGGTTAAACATTTTTTAATATCTTTTTTTATACCCAAAAAATGATTAAAATGCCCGTTTCAGAGCATAAAGTCCACAGAACAAAAAACAGGCCACCTCATGCTATTTCTGAATAAGAAATACTCATTATAATGTCCTGCTCATAATCTCCAAATTTTTTCCCGAATAAATTAAACCCTCCCACATGGACAGCATCTTCTTTATTTCCAATCCTGACAAGGACAGAATTTTTGTCCATTATCCTCAAATCATCAATGGTTGTTTCTCCCGCCTTACTCCCGTTAATATAACAGCCTTCCTGCTTTATTTCCCAGATCACAAGCATTCCATACTGAGTTCTTCCGGCCCCCCATATTGCAGGAGTAAGCCTTCCCCTCCGTTTTCCAAAATCTCCGGGACTGATCCAGGTTCCACATTCCACCCCATTCACCCACAAGGTGATATCGGATTTCCAGTCCTCCTTATATCCCGCTGCTTCCGAACAGATTTCCGCAGAAATAATGATCGACCGCGGCAGGCACTTATAGCAAAATGAGTTCAGCTTATTGGGAAAAGTATATTCCACATATCCTTTTGCGCTCCAGAGAATTTGCGCTGATGTCCGCTCCGGCAGATAGAATGCCTGCTCCATATCGTCCATCTCCAGAATCCCATATTCATTTGCAATTCCGCAGGAAGATTCTACCTGACAACCGGTATAATTTCCAATAGGCATCTCAACACTGGCGACACTGGCAACACCGGTTACTAACTCCAACAGCCGTATACTGACAGAATCTGTTGTACGCACACACATTTTCACATTTCCTCTGCTGCCGGGCTTCACCTCCACCTTAATCAAATCAGCATTTTCCAAAATCTTAATATCCCGTGCGGCACTGGAAGCAGGAATTCCTAATTTTTTAGCAATCTCTGCAATGCTCATTTTCTCTGAATTAATCAATTGTAATATTTGAATGCGCATCGGAGAAGAAAGTGCTTTCCCCAACTGATTTAACTCCTCTATATCGCTGACCCGAACCCTTAATTGTTTTCCCATACATAACCTCCACGCCATAGCAATTTCTACTCTGATACTTAACCTTGCACTTTCTCAAAATTTTCTGTAAAAACTTTTCATTCACTTTACCATAAGAAGCTGTGGATGTCCACTCTCCTGAATTGCCGGATGCTTCTATACGATGGGCACAACCATCTTCTTTTCCTGTCAGATCCGCTTGTAGAGCCCGATCATAATCTGTGCGGACGGAAAGCCCGGATTCTGAAGGGAAAAATAAGGGACTCATAAGAGCCCCTTAAATTGATTTGGAGGACGAACTGTCTGTCCAGACGTCCGTCCCCCACTCTCTCGCTTTCAAAACATTACACACTTCGTGCCGCCATCAGAAAATAGAATTAAAAATATTTCCGGATGTATAATTGTTGGTATAAGAACCGTTTCCTCCATACGTATTAGACTTTGCCGCCTCATTGTCCGCGGCAAAATTAATCATGGAAGCCTGTGCGGACACTCTGTAACCATAAGAGTAATTCCCGTTGAACAGCGACTTTACCGTATTCATATCCGCATTCATGAAAGTTTCCTTGTCCACAGACAGGGAATTGTCCTTTCCGATCGTGATGCCAACGCTGGAAAGAAGCTTCTCATTTGCGGCAGTAGCGCTTACCATGCTGGCAGTTCTGTTCAGAATTGTACTGCTGTTCACATCGTCCGAGGCATCCAATACGGAATTGTAATTCTTAACAAAGTCGGACACGGCGCTGTAGATTGCATCCTTGTCATATCCCTTTGTCGTGACTTTCTTTCCGTCATCATCAACCGTCGTGATCTCTTTCTCCGCAAAGAGAGAATCCTTTCCCGTTGCCAGCAGCGCATCCGCCGATTCTTTCAGCTTATCCGTACTGCTCTGCACTTTAGCCAGCGTCTTGCTGGAATCCGCGCTCACTGAGTTGCCGGACATACTGTTCTTCTTGCTGTTCACAATGGAAGAAGCCTGTTTGCTCGTGCTGCCCTCCGAATAATATGCTTTCATCAGCTTAAGATAACTGCCGTTCTTAATGCTGGCGTAATCGGAAAGGAAATTCAAATTTCCCATCGAGCTGCCGGACGACCCTAAACTTCCAAAAAGATAAGAATAATCCTGTTTTGCCTGAATATTGATACTCATGTTATCACTCCCTGTGAAATATGGCGGCATCCATGCCTTGGTTGATTGGTGCACACAAATATTTCCTTTATTTTCTATTACTATATCAAATATCGGCTGTTTTTTCAACATTTTTAATGCCTAAAAAAAATTTTTCCACCTGCGCGGATGGATGCTCTTTGGAGCATCCATCCTGACTTCTGCATTCACAAAACCCGCGCTTACGCGCTTTTGCGTCTGCTTACGCATCCGCGTTTTGCTCATTTGGAAGTGGGTTGCTAATCCAACGGTTTGCCTACATTGCAATAAATTGCATGCAGCAAACCATTGAATTGCAACCGCACAGGTGAAAAATTTCCCAAAGCCGCTGCGTTTTATAATTTTTTTCATTGCGACTGTTATTCAACGCATAATTCTTGACTTAACAATTCATAATTGATAAACTTAACATATTATCAAATACAGGAGATGGAAATATGAGCCTTTCAAATTTAGAGATTGCAAATTCTTTTCAGATAAGCGGGCAGGCGATCAGCGCCGAACCCTATTCCTGCGGCCACATTAACGATACCTTTCTGTTGAAAACAGATACCGGTGAAAAATACATATTACAGCGCATAAATACTTCCGTTTTCAAGAATGCCGAAGCCCTCATGAACAATATCATGTCCGTCACCAATTTCCTGAAAGAAAAAATCCTCCGCGCCGGCGGAGATCCCTCAAGGGAAACACTCAGCATCATTCTGACCAATGACGGCAGGACATTTTACAGAGACGGACAGGACTGCTGGCGTATCTATACCTTTATCAGAGATTCCGTTACTTTGCAGACCTGCGAGAATGAGGAACAGTTTTACGCAAGCGCCTGCGCTTTCGGCCGTTTTCAAAAACTCCTGGCTGACTTCCCGGCGGATTCTCTGTATGAGTCCATTCCTGCTTTTCACAACACCAAGTCGCGCTACAACGACTTCGAGTGGGCAGTTTCCGAGGATGTCTGCGGCAGGGCGGCTTCCGTGGCCCGGGAAATCGCGTTTGTACGCAGCCGCAGGGATTTTGCCGCAACCTTAGTGGATATGCAGGAAAACGGCGATCTGCCGCTGCGCGTCACCCACAATGACACCAAACTGAACAACGTCCTTTTTGACTCCTCTACCATGTCTCCCATTGCCGTAGTCGATCTTGACACAGTGATGCCGGGTCTTTCCATCAATGACTTCGGCGACAGCATTCGTTTCGGCGCCACCCATGCGGCAGAGGACGAACCGGATGTAGATAAGGTTCATTTTGAAATAGACCTTTTCGACTGCTATACCCGGGGCTTTCTGGGAGAATGCGGCGCACTTTTAACAGAAAATGAGAAAAAAATGCTGCCCGTTGCCGCGATGATGATGACCTTTGAGTGCGGCATGCGTTTTCTCACCGACTATTTAAACGGCGATACCTATTTCAAAATACACCGTGAAAACCACAATCTCGACCGGTGCCATACCCAGTTTAAGCTGGTAAGCGATATGGAAAAAGCGAAAGACCTGATGGATGCGGTTGTCAGAAAATACTGCTGATAAAATGCCCCTCAGCCCATCCGATTTTATAAACATCACGGACAATCACAGGCAAGCAGATAGCAGCTATCCTCCTGTTCATTATAGAGAGGATTGAATGCATATCTGCTTTTTATTTGAAATCCTGCGCTTTCATGGGTTTTGAGGGAATCTTCATTTTTGTGTCCTACAGCGCATTGTACATGTACGCTCCCTTCAAGTTCTTTCAGCCTGTCGAATATTGCTTTGTACAATCGAACCGCATATCCCCTCCGCCGGGCGTCGGGCGCTGTCTCAAGCCCCTCCACCCAGTAAAAGTCTTTCAGCCTGGTAAGCCGCAGTGCGCTCACCCACTTCCCATCATCTTCCCATATATAGTAAGTGTTTTCCGGCTTTCCCCAAAAATCAGTATTCAGAAAACTTATGAACCTCTCTTCCACCTTTCGCAATCCTTCTGCCTCATCCTTACAGTCAGGAAAAAAGTATGAAATATTGTCCAAATTACTCTCCTGGTAGATACACATTAAACGCGCATGATCAATTTCCGTCATAGACTGAAAATATAGAAGCATATTTTTTCTCCTCTCCCTGAAAAACTAAAATCTTCTGGTTACGGCATCAGAAACTGTTATCTCTGATAAGGCTCTTTTCACTCCTTTGGAATATATGCTTTATAATGCGGGTTTTCAGAATTGTTTTTCCAAAAAACTTCTATACCAAGGTCACGAATTTGTTGATTTCCCTCTAGCCACTGCTTATATACTTCTTCTTCAAATAATTCCAGTGTTTTTTTACACGGAAATTCATCACATTCTCCACAAAAATCAACGTTATGGTTTTTTGTGCATGCAAGCAGGAAACACCTTTCGATACTGCATCCATTATGCTCTGTACTCCGACAGCCCGAACAGGGAGCCGAACTGTACATACGAAGCACATTTTCAAAGTTACTATAACTTTCTACAGCATCAGGAAGATGATTTTCATAAAATTCTTTTATACCCTCTAAATATTTTAATAATGTTTTAGCCGATTCACAAATTATGCCTTTATGATATCCCGAACAAGTATGACACATTAAAGAACATGGCGCAACATTTTTCAAAATTTCACTTTTATCCATCTTTTGTCATCCTCCATCAAATTCCGATTGTATATCGCAGGCGAACTTTCCCTTTTTACATTTGCAAATGTGCTGCTACACTATTCTGATTATCCATTTTTTCAAATCCCATTGATTCATACAGATGAATGGCAGCTTCGTTATGGATTTCAACAAGCAACATCATTCCTTTTGGTTTATTCATTTCCAGAGCTTTTGCCAGCAGCTTCCTGCCATAGCCTTTTCGGCGGTACTCTTCCCTGACCCACAGATCATAGGGCTCATTCTCTTCATGGCAACAGGTCACATCCAGATAACCAACCACAGTTTCATTCTCTATTGCGATAAAAGTTCGGAATTAATCTTTTGCCGCCAGGATTTTGTCACCTGTCCAATACATATCGGTCCCGTGCAATTCAATATAAGAGGAAATATACGGTTCTGTCAATAACTCCACGCCAGTTGTATCTACATGAAGAGCGGAGTTGTTATAGACCATCCGTTGTTCTTCTTCATAAAACTCGGCGCCGTTTTGTTTGAGAAAATTAAAGAGCAAATGGTTGTTGGGGTTAAAAACAAAGTCTGCGCTGTAACCGGTAAAATGCTCTTTTAGATACGCAAACATCACGCTGTATGCTTCTTCGCACCGGGAAAGTCCGACAAGCATTTCAAGATACTGTTCTTCTTCCAAAGTAAGAAATGAAAACAGACCAATCATTTGCCGGTTCCTCCATATACTGATGACAGTATGACTATCCTTTTTCTCAATGGCATTTATTAAATTACACTTTATCTGTTCCGCATTAGACAGCATCGGGTCAGAGAAAATATTGTCGGCGCAAAAGTCGTTGACAAACGATTCACACTCGTCAAAAGACATTACGCTTTTTGCTGTAACGATCCCTTCCATTGTGTTCTCCTTCTCATATTCAACCTGATCTAAACGCAAAAATGCGATAAAAGCGGCATCCAAACCACATTTATCGCATTCACTGCGGAAGATGGGACTTGAACCCACACGTTGTAACCAACACAAGATCCTTAGTCTTGCCTGTCTGCCAATTCCAGCACTTCCGCACTTTTCCTATGCTGCGCGGTGCATTACGCACCGCGCAGTAATCATATTATCATTTTGTACGGAAAATGTCAACTGTTTCTTCGAAATTTGCGGAATATGAATTACCTCTGTACACGTCCCGATGCGTCGCCGCCGGAAAGTGTCTCTACCTCTTTTCTGGATACCAGATTAAAATCTCCGGGGATCGTATGTTTCAGCGCGGACGCCGCCACGCCGAATTCCAGCGCATCACGGAAATCCTTTCCGTCCAGCATACCGCAGATCACTCCACCGGCGAAAGAGTCCCCGCCGCCCACGCGGTCAACAATGGGATGAATGCTGTACTCTCTGGAGTGATAAAATTCTTTGGTGTCTCTGGAATAGATACATGCCGACCAGCCGTTGTCGGATGCCGAATGACTGACACGCAGAGACGACACGCAATATTCAAAATCAAACTTCTCCACCATCTG
The DNA here is from genome assembly GCA_014804185.1 of Lachnospiraceae bacterium. Taxonomy (GTDB): domain Bacteria; phylum Bacillota; class Clostridia; order Lachnospirales; family Lachnospiraceae; genus Acetatifactor. The sequence continues at coordinate 1,134 of JAAVAG010000114.1, read as the reverse complement.
TTCAAATATGGACTTGTATCCCGCCAGTTCCAGTTCACCGCTTGTGACGTCCGTATCTCCCGGCTTAAATCCCAGCACCAGTTCCGCATCCTCCTCATTGCCGATGCACACATCCACATATTTCATCAGGTTTGTCATTACGCTCTGCGCTTTCGCGGAAGACCACAGCTTTTTACGGAAATTCAGATCCACAGACACTTTCACGCCATGCCTTTTCGCGGCAATCAGCGCTTTCTCCGTTAATTCGGCCGCCATATCCGAGATAGCAGGAGTGATCCCTGTAAAATGGAACCAGTCCGCCCCCTCAAAGATCGCGTCAAAATCAAAATCCGCCTCTGTCGCTGTGGAAATGGAGGAATGTGCTCTGTCATACACCACTTTGGAAGGTCTCATGGCGGAACCGGACTCCAGATAGTAGATTCCCAGTCTCTCGCCGCACCTTGCCACATGCTCCACAGAGACGTTATATTTCCGCAGGGCCGCCACCGCACATTCTCCGATCTCATTGTCGGGAACCGCTGTCACAAACTCGGCGTCATGTCCGTAGTTAGCCAGAGAGACAGCCACGTTCGCCTCCCCTCCCCCGTAGTTGATATCAAACTCATCCGCCTGAATAAATCTCTCAAAATTAGGGGTGGAAAGTCTCAGCATGATCTCACCCATTGTAATTACTTTTGCCATTGCAGTATTTCCTTTCTTTTCCGACCTTTCTTTTCCGTTTTCTATCTGTGCTCAGCGCTGCAGCAGATGCACCGCAAAACCGCCGATCTCCTCTTTCAGATAAATGGCTTTCAGCGCGCCTTTGTCATCCCGCTTGGCGCTTGTCTCGTCAAACTCCACGCCCAGCACATTTTCCAGATAGTTTACCGCCCGCACAATATAGTTCGTTGAGATGGCAATATGCCCGTTCTTTCCATAATATGGGGCTTTCCTGACTTCCAGGATTTCTCCCGCAAACACGCTGTCACTGTAGTCTTTCACCGGCATGCCGAAGAGAAAGGCAAATCTCCGGGCCGCTTTCGCCGCCTCACTGTCGTTTTCGGCGTTCACGCCTACATGCGCCAGTTCAAAACCCAGCATCGTCTGCACCGCCTCCCTGGTAAGCTGCTCGATCTTCTCCCACTCCCCCGCGTT
>JAAVAG010000113.1 GCA_014804185.1 Lachnospiraceae bacterium | reverse complement strand
TATTAATAACCATGCCTTTCCACACTATGCCCAGTACATATTTCCCCGCTCATCAAAGATCAGCACATTTTTCAGGCACTGGATGGCTTTCAGCAGCCCCTCTCTGCCGGACATCAGGCTGTCTTCATGCTCGATACTGATGGCATAATCATATCCCGCCAGGCGCAGTTCCGACACGATGGCTTTCCAGTAATCTTCCCCGTGTCCATAGCCCACGGAACGGAAGATCCAGGATCTCTCCAGTTCATTTCCGTAATGCGTGGTATCCAGCACACCGTTCATGGCTGTATTTACCGGATCCACCTTTGTATCCTTTGCATGGAAGTGGAACAATGCGCCCGCCTTGCCCAGTTCTCTTATGGAGACACAGGGATCCATTCCCTGCCAGATCAGGTGGCTGGGATCAAAGTTCGCGCCGATCTGGGGGCCTACCGCCTCGCGCAGCTTCAAAAGTGTCCTTGTGTTGTAGACACAAAAGCCCGGATGCAGTTCCAGCGCAATCTTGTGCACTCCATGTTCCGCGGCAAAAGCGGTTTTCTGTTTCCAGTAAGGGATCAGCACCTCATTCCACTGATATTCCAGAATCTCGGAAAAATCATCCGGCCAGGGACAGGTCACCCAGTTTGGCGTCACATCCTGCGGACTGCCGCCCGGGCAGCCGGAAAAAGTGTTGACCACCGGAACGCCCAGCTTCTCCGCCAGCAATATGGCATTGGTCAGATCGTCGTCAAATTTCTTCGCAATCTCCTTATTAGGATGCACCATGTTGCCGTGGCTGCTCAGCGCGCTGATCTCAAGACCATGTCTGTGAATGGTATCCAGAAAAGCCTCTCTCCTGCTCTCGTCCGCCAGAAGCCCGGCTGCGTCGCAGTGTGCTTTCCCCGGAAAACCGCCGCATCCGATCTCCACCATCTGGACGCCGTTATCGGCCAGAAAACGGCACGCCTCCTCCAGCGGCAGATCACCGAGTACCACCGTAAATGTTCCTAATTTCATAGTCTCTCCTCCTTTTTATCATGGCGGCACCAGACCGCACCGCCATTTCTACATCTGTCTCACCGACAGTGTCATTCAGATTCCACACAATTTTGTCTTTGCAGACAAATTATCTTTCAATTTCCCCTTTATTCATCCGACTGACTGTTAATTATAGTATAAAAAAACAGCAGAAGAAAGATAGAATTCTTCTGCTGTAAACTCATACGATTCTGCTGTTTTCCCGCACCTCGATAGGAGTGCACCCAAAGGCGCGCCGGAACAGGCGGCCAAAGTGATTATAGTCCGAAAATCCCACCGCGTCCGCCACCTCCGTGGCCGTATACTTCCCGCACTTTAACAGATTCATGGCTTTTTTCAGACGGATCCCGTTGATATACTGCAGGGGAGCCATCCCCGCACTTTCCTTGAAAATATGGCTGAAACGTCCTTCGCTGACATGAATCAGATCCGCCAGTTCACGGTTGGTGATAGGGTCTGAATAATTGCTTTCTATATACTGGTAGACAATGTTGAGTCTCTCCAGCTTCTTCTGCCTCCTCATGCTGTCCCCGCGGTCCAGCATCTCCAGCGCGTAATTCCGCATCAGATACGCCACAAGCTGCAGGAGATATCCCTTACAGACCAGTCTGTAGCCAATCTCCTGACTGATATACTCGTCGTATATATTCCGCATAATCCGAATGATTTCCGGATCTCCCTGGATCAGCGGCTGGAAGATCATATTTTTGTCCGCCAGCTCCCTGGAAAAATCCACCATGTCAAATATGACCACCAGAGCCTCCATGGGCGTTCCGTCGCAAAAGCCCTCATGAAGGATGTTGCTGTTTACCACAACCAGATCGCCTTTCTGCGCAGTCATTTCCTCCTGCTCCAGTTTGATGGTCGTCCGTCCGCTGACCACATAATGCAGTTCGATGTGCTCATGCCAGTGAAGATCAAAATACCGCCCCTTTCTACGGATCATGTTCCGAAACAGCTGGACAGGAAATTCTTCATCCCTCAGTATTTTCTTTTCATACAATTCCATCGCCTGCGCCATACCGTTCCTCCGAGCCAGCTTGTTAGAAAGCGGCCGTCCGCCCCACGGGCAATCTGCCGCCGCAAAAAGAGGACATCTTCCGATGTCCTCTTATCCGTCAGAATTTGGCAACATTCAGCTTCACGCCGGGTCCCATGGTGGAAGCGAGCGTAACACTCCTCAGATACTGGCCTTTCACAGCGCTGGGTCTCGCCTTGATAATGGCATCCATCAGCGCGTTGAAATTCTCTTTCAGTGCCTCGTCCGTAAAGGAAGCTTTTCCGATAGGTGCATGCACGATATTTGTCTTATCCAGTCTGTATTCGATCTTACCGGCTTTGATATCCTTGATGGCCTTGGCCACATCCATCGTCACCGTACCGGCTTTGGGGTTGGGCATCAGTCCCTTAGGACCCAGAACCTTACCGAGACGTCCCACCACGCCCATCATATCCGGGGTTGCAACCGCAACGTCGAATTCCAGCCATCCTTCTTTCTGAATCTTCGGAATCAGTTCTTCGCCGCCTACATAATCCGCGCCTGCAGCCTCCGCCTCGTTTACCTTATCGCCTTTGGCAAATACAAGCACTCTCACGGTTTTACCTGTTCCGTTGGGCAGTACCACGGCGCCGCGGATCTGCTGCTCCGCATGACGTCCGTCACATCCGGTTCTGATATGCACCTCAATGGTCTCGTCAAATTTTGCGCCGGCAGTCTTCTTTACAAGAGCGATCGCCTCATCCGGATCATAAAGATTGGCGCGATCGACCAACTTTGCGGCTTCGTTATATTTTTTACCATGTTTCATTTTGTTTCCTCCTATGGTTCTAACGACAAATCATTGTCTCCCAAACTAAACTATCTCGTGAAAACTAGTCTTCTACTACGATACCCATGCTTCTGGCCGTTCCGGCGATCATGCTCATGGCGGCTTCAATGCTTGCCGCATTCAGATCCGGCATCTTCAGTTCGGCGATCTCGCGAACCTTATCTTTGGAAATAGTGGCAACCTTCGTCTTGTTAGGCGCAGCGGAAGCTGTCTTCAGATTGCACGCCTTTTTCAGCAGAATCGCCGCAGGCGGGGTCTTGGTCACAAAACTGAAACTTCTGTCTGCGTATACCGTAATGACAACGGGAATGATCAGATCCCCCTTGTCCGCAGTCCTGGCGTTGAACTGTTTCGTAAATTCAACAATATTTACCCCATGCTGTCCAAGTGCAGGACCAACCGGGGGAGCCGGTGTTGCTTTGCCGGCAGGAATCTGTAATTTGATATATCCTGTTACTTTCTTTGCCATCGTGGCACCTCCTATAATGTGGTCAGGCGCAAACATCCTGTCCCCACGGCGCGGCAGCCCGCAGCCGCATACCGCCGCTGCAGTCCCTGCGCAGTGCGCGGACTTTTGCTCCCACTGCCCGCAGTCTCCCGCAGGCCTTGCGTGTTGCTATATTTTAACCGCGGCGCGCATCATTTTCACGCCGGGTAAAATATCAAAGTCTTCAAAGTTTTCTCACTTCCGCGAAACTGATCTCCACCGGAGTTTCTCTCCCGAACAACTCCACATTGATCGTAGCGGTCTGCTTGCTATAATCCAACTTCTGCACAATACCGATCGTGTCTTTCCACACACCGGCAACCACGGCAATGCTGTCACCCTCGCAAAAATCAATGGAAATATTCTCCGCCTTGATTCCCAGAGGCTTCATCTCCGCTTCTGTCAGCGGAACCGCTTTGCTTCCCGGTCCCACGAAACCGGTAACTCCCCGGGTGTTTCTCACAACGTACCATGTGTCATCATCCATCACCATGTTGAGCAGCACATAGCCGGGAAACAATTTTTTCTGGACGGTCTTCTTGACTCCGTTCTTCATCTCGACCACTTCCTGCATGGGAACCCGAACCTCCAGAATCCGCTCCGCCAGATCTTTATTGTTCTCGATCGTCTTCTCAATATTGGCTTTGACTTTATTCTCATACCCGGAATAGGTATGAACCACATACCAATTTGCCTCTGCCATTCAACCACCCTCGCTCTATAACGATGTTATAAATTCAACGCCATATAGTGCAATCCTGTCAATTATGGCGATAATCACCCCGACGACTACGGATATTCCCACTACCGCAACGGCTTGTCTGAACATAGACTGTCTGTCCGGCCAGATGATTTTCTTATATTCAGTTTTCAGTCCCTTGAAGAATGGAACCTTTGATGTCTTTTCTGTGGAATCTCCCATTACCTGCTCCTTCCGAACCGCAATTATTTGGTTTCTTTGTGCACTGTATGAGTCCTGCAGAATCTGCAGTATTTCTTGATCTCCATTCTCTCCGGATGCGTTTTCTTATCCTTTGTGGTATTGTAGTTACGCTGCTTGCACTCTGTGCATGCCAATGTGATTCTTGTACGCATATTTCCACCTCCAACGATTGTTCCAAATAATTAAGCATAAAAAAAAGACCTGAAATCCATCTGCATGTAACTATAACATAAGACCTCACACCCGTCAAGATTTTTTTCATTGCCAGAAGAGTCTTTCTGTGATAAAATGTATCTGATATAAAATTTTTTCTAAATTTTTCCGCTTATAAATGGATTTTTGCGGATTACCAGCCGATATATTTCATGGAGGAAAGGAGGGGCTGGTCATGAGTGCTGTTCTGACAAATGTATACAATCATTATCTGACCACATATGCGCCCAAGGGCACTTCTCAGTTCGACTCGCATAAAAGGGGCGAACTTCGCAACATATGTGATTCCATGGTCAAATTGAACAAGGAGGCTCCATGGTTTCTTCCGGCCCGCAGCACCGGCACTTTCGGTTATGCCATCGGCCTGAAAGAACACGCCAGGACGCTGCGCAATACCATCGCGTCTCTGGGCGGTCTGGATGAAGAAAACCTTTTGAATAAAAAAGTCGCATATTCCGATGATGAAAGCGTTGCCACCGCTTCCTTTATCGGAAGCTACCACGAGGGCGATATTATCCCGTCCGTGGAACTGGAGGTACAGAATCTTGCTTCCACACAGGAAAATCTGGGAAAATATCTTCCCGCGGAAAAGGCCGGGCTGGAACCGGACACCTATTCCTTTGATATCACAATTAATGGACTGAGTTATGAGTTTCAGTTTAATATAAAGGGCAATGAAACCAACCGGGATGTGCAGGAGCGTCTCGCGCGTCTGGTCAACAACGCGGGAATCGGACTGACGGCGGATCTGCATGAATCCGGTTCCGACACCGCTTTGCGTCTGACCTCTTCGGCCACCGGGAACAGTACCGGAAGCGATACCGTATTTACGGTTTCCGACAACCATACCAGCAAGACCGCCGGAACCGTGGAATATTTCGGTCTGGATTATATGTCCCGTCAGGCATCCAACGCCGTCTTCCTCTTAAACGGCGAACGCCAGAGCGTTCCCTCCAACACGTTTACCGTGGGCAAGGTTTACCAGGTTCAGCTAAAGGGTGTCAGCACCGAAGGGCAGACTACTTCCATCGGCTTGAAAAACGATGTGGAATCTCTGACAGAAAATGTCAAGAGTCTGATCGGCGGTTATAACTCCTTTTTAAAATCCGTGGATCAGTATCTGAAGACTTTCCCGAAAAGTTCCCGTCTCTCCAGAGAGATGGGCGGCATCGCTTTTCAATATAAGAGTGAACTGGATGCCATGGGCCTGTCCCTGCAGACCAACAACAGCATTACGGTAGATGAGAAGAAACTGGCAAAGACCATGTCAGGCGACAACACTTCCAGTCAGTTTTCCACCATCAGGAACTTCGCTTCCTCCCTGCTCCAGAAGACTGCCCAGGTTTCCCTGGATCCTCTGAAATATGTGGAAAAGACGATTGTCGCATATAAGAATCCGGGACATGAATTTATCAGTCCCTACTCGCCCAGTCCATACAGCGGTATGCTGTTCAACAGCTATTGCTGACGTCACAATATTGTTAATGCCATAAAAAAACTGCCGCATCGCTTTCATGTGGCAGTTTTCTTAACATAAGGACAACTCGCGAAGCCTGGCGTCAGTTGTCTATTTATACTCTTTCATTCTCTGCTTCTTTCGCATAACGCGTCCCTGATTTCTCAGGCCAGTTCTCTCTGCGCCATCTCCAGCGCGGATGCAATCACCTTATCCATATCATAATAGCGATACCCGCCCAGTCTTCCGCCGAAAAGTACATTCTTCTCCCGGTCGGCCAGCTTTTTATACTCCGCATAGAGGGCATCGTTGGTCTCGTCGTTGATCGGGTAATAAGGCTCATCCCCCCTGTGCCACTCCGCCGGATATTCCCGGGTTATAACCGTGTCGGGCCCCGTCCCAAACTCAAAATGTTTGTGCTCGATGATCCGCGTATACGGAATCTCACGCTCCGTATAATTTACCACCGCATTTCCCTGATAGTTCTCGCATCCCTCCAGCGTCTGTTCCTCAAAACGAAGGGACCGATACTGCAGTTCTCCCAGACAATAGTCAAAATACTCGTCGATCATCCCCGTGTACAGCACTCTGTCAAAGGTATCCTCTCTCTCCGCCGCGCAAAACTCTCTGTAGGAGACGCCCAGCTTCACAGGAATACCCTCCAGCAGCTTCTCCACAATCTGCGTGTAGCCTCCCTTGGGGATTCCCTGATAGGGGTCGGAAAAATAATTATTGTCATACGTGAACCTGAGAGGAAGCCGTCTGATAATAAAAGTCGGCAGTTCCCGGCAGGACCGTCCCCACTGCTTTTCCGTATAACCTTTGACAAGCTTTTCATAGACGTCGCGTCCCACCTTGGAAAGCGCCTGCTCCTCCAGGTTTTTCGGTTCGCTGATATTCAGCGCCGAAATCTGATGCGCAATCTTCTCCTTTGCCTCCGCCGGAGTCCTGATTCCCCACATCCGGCTGAATGTATTCATATTAAAAGGAAGATTGTAAAGTTCATCTTTCCAGACAGCCACCGGAGAATTGATGTAATGATTGAACTCCGCAAACCGGTTTACATATTCCCAGATCCTCCTGTCGGACGTATGGAAGATGTGTGCGCCGTATTTGTGCACCTGTATTCCGTTTCTGTCTTCTGTATATATATTGCCGGCCACATGCGGGCGTCTGTCAATCACCAGACATTTCCTGCCCGCCTGCTTCATTTCATGGGCAAATACCGCGCCAAACAGACCGCTTCCGACAATCAGATAATCGTACTTCATCCCTGCTTGGCCGTCCTTTTCCCCTTAGCCTTGTACTTGTCGATCTGTACAAAGTCGTCCATCAGTTCCAGCACTTTATCCCTGCCATCCTGATTCAATTTCACATAATACTGCATCACTCTGTTTTCCAGAAGCTGTGCTCCCAGAGAAGTGTCTCTCTCCAGAGAACTGAAATCCACAGGATTCAGACTCAGCTTATCACACATCTTGATCACAGTTCCATATGCCATTCCCTCTATTCCACGTTCCAACGCAGTCACAAGAGTGCTGTACGGGATGCCCATTTCCAGCGCAAACTGACGCACACTTCTGTACTGACGTAAAATTTCTTTTTTCAGAATCTCCGCCTTGGTCATCTTCCGACCCTCCTTTTTCATGTAAAATTTATTTCTACAAGTAATATACGGTATTGCCTACTGCATTTCAAGAGACAATCCGAGTGTTCATAAAAAATTAAGGGTTTGTTTAGAAATCTATTCGCCCATCATCAATTCTCTGTACCACTGCAGCGCGCCCATATACGCCTGATAGACAGAATCCATACTCAGATCCAGCAGCACCATCTGTCTGGAAACCTCCTGCCAGTTCGCGTTCTCATAGTTGGTCATAAAATCCAGCACAGGCCCAAACTTGCCTTCTTTGTTGATCAGCGCTTCTTTGATCTCCTTGGACACCTGCACAATCTGCAGCGCCTCCTCCATGGTTTTCTCCAGAATCACATCCAGCACCGAAAACAGTCCCATCAGGAACAATTCCGACGCCTGTGCCCGCAGATTGAATATCGGCGCCAGATTTTCCGCAAATCTTGCCCTCAGCAGAGACAGTCTTGTCACCTCGCTGGGTTTATCCGCGTACAGCTCGTTTGCCACAGCAGTGTTGATCCACCTCTTCAGTTCTTTCTGCCCCAGCATGGCCGCCGCATGCCTGATAGAGGTAATCTCCGAGTTCCGCGCCATTCTGTTGACCATCTTGAGCAGAGAGATGACCAGCGCCGTATCCTTGCTGATAATATCCGCCGCCTGCGTCAGTTCAAAGTCATTGTTGTTCACCGTGTTGAGAAGCTGGATATAATTCACCCGCAGCGGCGCAATCTCCTGATCGCTGTTGGACACAGGAACGCGGTAAAACTCGCCCTCATACAGCTGATATCCTCCCTCCCACTTCAGGCGCTGGAAAATCTCCATAGTCTGTATGTTGCCGGCGCAGAGCGAAATATTGGGATACAGCTTGGTGAAATATATTCTCGCCTTGCTGATATCGATCCTTTTGTGATCCAGAATCACATAATCCAGCAGGGACAGGATCGTTTTGTATTCCTCAAAATTGTGTACTGACAGTTTACGGATGGCAAGCTTATACCCTTCTCT
>JAAVAG010000112.1 GCA_014804185.1 Lachnospiraceae bacterium | reverse complement strand
TCACACGGGTCTTACCGCAGACTGCACACAGCTCGACATCGGCGACTTCCCGATCAATCCGATCCCGGGCAAGGAGCAGAAGCACAATCAGCTTCTGATGACCCGTCCCGCGTTCGGCGGCAATACCATTGCCACCATCGCATGTCCGGATTTCCGGCCGCAGATGGCTACCGTTCGTCCCGGCGTTATGCAGAAACTTCCCAGAGAAGCAGGCAGAAAAGCTGTCGTTGAGGAGTTTAATCCCGGCTTTACACCGGATAACAAATATGTTGAGATTCTGGAAGTGGTCAAAGCCGTTACAGACACCGTGGATATCATGGACGCAAAGATTCTTGTGTCCGGCGGCCGCGGCGTAGGCAGCCCGGAGAACTTCAAACTGCTGGAGGATCTGGCGGAAGTGATCGGCGGTACGGTGAGCTGCTCCCGTGCAGTGGTAGATGCAGGCTGGAAACCCAAAGACCTGCAGGTAGGACAGACCGGCAAGACCGTTCGTCCCAACGTGTACTTTGCTATCGGTATTTCCGGCGCTATCCAGCATCTGGCCGGCATGGAGGAATCCGATATCATCGTTGCAATCAATAAGGATGAGAGCGCACCTATCTTTGATGTGGCTGACTACGGAGTGGTAGGCGACCTGAACAAGATCGTTCCGATGCTGACAGAGAGCCTGAAAGCAGAGATTGCTGCAAAATAAAAGGGACATATCGAATGTGATTTTGAGACAGCAGCCACCGTATCTGTGGCTGCTGTCTGTTCGCGTTGCGGGTAATGTCACCGGCGGCACCGGTGACAGGCAAGGAGAAATATGGAGATACATAGAGCGAAACTGCTTTACGGGACGGGAAACCCTGCCAAGCTCATCAGTATGAGACGGCGTCTGGCCGGTCTTGGGATTGAGGTGGCGGGGCCGGAAGATCTGCATCTGAAACTGCCGAAAGTTGAGGAAGACGGAAACACACCCCTTGAGAATGCACAGAAAAAAGCGCAAAGCTATTATCGGGCATTTGGGATACCTGTATTTTCCTGCGATTCGGGACTGTATATTGACAACCTGCCAAAGGAGCTTCAGCCGGGAATCCATGTCAGGAGAGTGGGCGGAAAATATCTGGATGATCAGGAGATGACGGCATATTATTCCGGGCTGGCAAGGCAGTATGGCGATTTAAAGGCGAGATACCGCAATGCCATCTGTCTGGTGCTTGACGAAGAACATATATACAGCGCCATGGCGGAGAACATGGCCAGCGAGGCTTTTCTTATCACAGCCAGGCCCCATCCCATCCGGAAAGAAGGGTTTCCGCTGGACAGCCTGTCCGTAGACATCCGGACGGGAAAGTATTACTATGATATGGCGGATGGAGAATTGGATCAGATCGCGGTGGAAGACGGCTTTCTGGCGTTCTTTCAAAAATTGTTTCCGGATGGAGGGACAGGGGCTTGCTGAGGAATAAAAAAGGAGACATGACGCCCTTTGATATGGGGCGGAAACCAAAGAAGCAGAATCCCCTGCTGCTGCCTCTGATATGGGGCGGCTCATGGCTGATGACGAGGAAGTTCCGTCTGAGAATTGAGCGCCGGAATATGAAAGGACTGAAACCGCCTTATCTGGTGCTGTCCACGCATCAGGGATTTTCGGACTATTATATTGCACCTCTGGCGCTGTTTCCCCGCAGGGCGGCCTATGTGTCCGATATGGAAGGGTTTGCCGCTTTTGGAGAATGGCTGTACCGCGGCATCGGCTGCATCGGTAAGCGCAGATATGTGCCGGACGTGACAGTGGTGAGAAATATCCGCCATGCCCTGTTTCAGCAGCATGTGCCGGTGGTGGTTTTTCCGGAATCCAGGCACAGCAATGTGGGCACAACTTCCTGTATTCCGGATAACATGGGGAAACTGGTCAAAATGCTGGGTGTGCCGCTGGTGATCCTGTCTGTCCATGGCAGTTATCTGGCAAACCCTTTCTGGGACGAGAGCCATACGCGGAAAACCCGTATGGAGGCGGTTCTGGAATGCGTATATACGGCGCAGGAGGTGGCCGCGCTTGGAGAGGAGGAGATTCAGGAGACGGTCAGGCAGAGGCTGTCCTATGACGAATACCGCTGGCAGAGAGAGCAGGGAATAAAGATTACATACTCCAGGCGGGCTGAGGGACTGCACAAAGCGCTCTATCAGTGTATCGCCTGCGGCAGAGAGGGCGGCATGCTTTCCCAGGGCAGCGAACTCTCCTGCGGAATATGCGGAGCGGTCTGGGAGATGGACGTGTACGGATGTCTGCGGAGTAAGGCTTCGGGAGACGGGCAGATCCATATTCCGGACTGGTATGAGTGGCAGCGGCGGCAGGCGCAGAGGGAATGCGGAGAAAACGGCGGAATCTGTCAGGATTTTGCCGTTCGCGTGGAGGCGCTGCCCAGCCAGAGGGGCTTTGTGGATATGGGAGAGGGCAAACTGTTTTTAAATGCGGCGGGCTTTTCGCTGGAATATGCCGGAGAAGAGTTGTTTTTCCCTCATAAAACCCGGGAATCGGTGCAGACAGAGTATGATTATCGAGGCAGAGGACAGTGTATCGTACTGTCAACCCGGGACTGCTGTTATTATATTTATTCGGAGGATGCATCTTTTCTGCCGACAAAGCTGCAGTTTATCAGTGAATATTTAAAGGAGGCACAAGATGGAAAAATTATTGCTGAAAGCTTGTCAGAACGGACAAAAAGGAGTGGTTCTGACATTTCTGAAAAAGGGCGGGATTAATGTCAACGCGGTGGATGAACAGGGATATGCGCCGCTTCACTATGCCTGCAAGAAAGGCTACAGGGATATTGTCAGGCTGCTGCTGGAACAGGATGCGGATGTGAATCTCCTGTCCAATGCCAGCATTACGCCGCTGCATATGGCGGTGACATCAGGGAATAAAGAGATCATCGGCATGCTGGCGGAAGCGGGGGCGGATGTCAACGCCGCGGACAGCAGCGGGAAAACAGTGCTGATCTATGGAGTGCAGGCCAGAAAAGTGGAGGCAGTCAAGTATCTCATCGAACTTGGGGCTGACGTGACCATGCAGGACAACGAGAACCACACGGCGCTGGATTATGCCAACGGCCTGGGGCTGACCCAGCTGATCGGAAGCCTTTCCGATGCCGGGTTGCAGCAGACAGATGCTTACGGAAATACGGCCCTGCATCAATCCTGCTACAATGGGCAGAGCGAAGTGGTCAAGATTATGCTTGCCAAGGGAGATGTGGAGGTGGATGCGCTGAACGATCAGGGAATTACACCGATGTACTATGCGGTGCAGCAGGATAACCTCCTGATTGCGGAACTGCTTCTGGAAGCGGGAGCCAACGCGAACCTGGCGGATCAGCAGGGCAACGCGCCGCTGCATCTGGCCGCCAGAAATCAGAACGAGCGTATTGTGAAGAAACTGCTGGAAAACGGCGCCAGGATCAACGATCGAAACGAAAACGGAGAGACCGCTCTGATCATAGCGGCAAAGATGGGAAGCAATTATATCGTCGGTACATTGCTGGAAAACGGGGCGGACGTTTCCTATGCGGACGTGAACGAACACACGGCGCTCTATTATGCAACAGAGAGCGGCAATAACGATATTGTAGAGAAACTGATCATGGCTGGCGCGGAAAACTGATGAAAGAGGGACAGACAGATGACGGAAAAAGAATTGACAGAATTACTGATAAAATCAAGCGAGAGTAATCGCGGCAAATATGCGCCCTGGTGGGAGACGGATCCGGATGACAGAATGTACCGGTATGAAAGATTCTCGGAGGAGGAGATCCATGATGTGACGGAGTGTGCGGCGGGCTGCACAGCGGAAACCCTGTCCGCGCCTGTGGGCAGCCTGGGACTCTCCCTGTTTCATCTGCTGGTGTGGAGCGGTTTTTATGACGCGGCTGCGGATGCTCTGCAGCGGGGCGTGGATGCGTCTCTTGCCGCTGACGGAAAGGAGGGCGCGCAGGATACCGCGGGGGTGACGCCGCTGATGGCGGCCGCTTTCCGGGGAAACCTGCAGATGGTGCGCCTCCTGTTGGAAAACGGCGCTAAGGCCGATGTGTGCGATGCAAAGGGGCGCAATGCCTATCACTTTCTGGCGGGCTGCCGCATCGGCGGCATGGCGAATGCCTATGAAATAATCAAAAAAGGCATGGATCAGAGAGAGCCCATCGCGCGGCTGCTTTCAGGCGATATCAACGCGAGAGACGACCAGGGGAGGACGCCCCTGGAGGTGCTGCTGTATGGGAGCAACACGAACTTTTCCTGGGCGCTGTCGGAGGTTTATATAGAAAAAGGGGCGGATGTGCACGGAAAGGATGAGGAGGGCAATTCTCTTCTGATTACGGCGATCCGGAACAATCATATCACGGCGGCGCTGAAGCTGATGAAGGATAAGGAACTGATCAACCTGCCGGGCGGCGACAAAAAGACGCCGCTTCACCTTGCTCTTGATAGATATCGTCTGGAACTCTGTATGGCTCTTCTGGAACATCATGCGGATAAAAACATACAGGATGCTGAGGGCAGAACGCCCAGGGACATCGCGCTGGAGCGAAACGACGCGGACTATAAGCAGCTCTTTACGACAGGCAGACTGAAACTGAGTACGCTCAGCAGATATACCAGCAATGCGTTTGCCGGGTTTTCGCCGGAGGAAAAGGATCAAATCAGTATGGCGCTCTATCTGGCACGCAGACTGATCCGGGAAGTGGACACGGACGATGACGAGGAGATGGGAATGATTTTAAGCATCCTCTACAGTGCTCTGATGCATGACCAGAAATGCCAGGTTCTGGATATGCTGCAGGAGGCGGGGATCGATTTTCTGACCCCCATCCATTCGGGCGGAAGTGTGGAGTGTATTCGCGATCACTGTCTGGGCGGAAATTACGGGGTGAAGGTGATCCGCAGATTCCTGGAAATGGGACTGGATATGGACGAGGCCGTGATCAAGGGCAGAACACCTGCCAATATTGTGGCATCCCAGCAGGAGCGGATGATGATGTCCGGCCAAAAGGACGATTATTTTGAGGCTGCGGCGCAGCTTTTCTCCTGCGAGTCCATGCAGCAGCTGGATGACAGGGGAACTTCGGCTCTGCATGAGGCAGTGCGGAACAATCATGTGGATATGCTCAGAGTGATGCTGGAGAAAGGGGTGGACGTGAATCTCACCCAGGATGCGCCTGCGGATGCGGGAAACACGCCGCTGCACATTGCCGGCATATATGGAAAAGCGGATGTGGCAAAGCTTCTGATGGAGAATGGAGCGGATGATACCCTGCAGAACGTTGCGGGAGAGACACCGGCGCATCTGGCAGTGATGAAGAAAAAGTTTGGAGGGGATCTGTCAGCAAGAGAGCGCGCAGGTGTGTTGGAAGCCCTGGAGCATGTCGATCAGGAGCGCAACGACGGGAAAACGCCCCTTATGCTGCTGCAGTATCTGGATATCAATACCATTATGGAGATCATGCCAGTGCTGCTGGAGAAAGGCGCCGACGCGGGCCATGCGGATGCCGCGGGAAATACGGCGCTGCATGTGATTACCCAACAGCACAGCTACAAAGGAATCGTGAAAGAGCTGTTCCGCGCGGGTGCGGATGTAAATGCGGTCAACGCGCAGGGAGTTACGCCGCTGCATCTTGCGCTGCAATACGGCGATCAGGAATCGGCAATCTTTATGATTAAAAAGGGAGCGGACTATAACTGTGCCGACAATCGCGGCATAACGCCTGTCCAGATCGCGGCGGAAAAGGGATATG
>JAAVAG010000111.1 GCA_014804185.1 Lachnospiraceae bacterium | reverse complement strand
GCGGATCGTAATGGTACCGCTTCCCACCATCTCGTTCACATAAGAATAATAACAGACTATGGCAAGATCCAGATATCTTTTATGCGGGACATCCCGGAGCATGTTCCTGTTGCGCTCATAATGAATCAGCTTACAGAAAATTCTCTTGCGTGTTTTTTCATAATCCGTAAAAAAGTCCATGTTGACTTTTCCCTTTACTCTAGTATCTTCATAAATCTTCACAATATCCCGCACGATTTCCCCCAGCGCTCTTCCCGCCTGATATTCCTCATAGAAGGACTCCATATAAATGGTCGGAGAAAGGTTGCTCCTTTTGTCGGTAACCGTCATTCCATGCAGTGTTATACCGTTGTTCTTTTGTACCTCACGTATACACACACCCGCCTGGGCGCCAAGATATTTACGCACACCGTCGGCCGTTTTATCAGAAAATTGTTTCAAGTCCATATGTTTTCCTCTCTGAAATATATTATTTTTACGTAAAAAAAGACAATGGATTCTTCCATTGTCTTATAAACCATGACAGTTGTCTATATGCATTGCCGCTCTCTGCAAAATCAGATCTGCTCCATCCTGTGCGGAACAATCACACTCTGGACAGATATTCGCCGGTTCTGGTATCAATCTTGATCTTGTCCCCCTGATCCACGAACAAAGGAACATAAACCGTCGCCCCCGTCTCCACAACAGCGGGCTTGGATGCGCCTGTAGCGGTATCCCCCTTAAAGCCCGGCTCTGTCTCCGTAATCTCCAGTTCCACAAACAAAGGAGGCTCAACCGCAAATACATTTCCGTTGTGGGAGCATATTTTGCACATCTCATTTTCTTTTACAAACTTGAGCGCATCACCGATGGTATCCGCATTCAAAGCGATCTGATCGTAGTTTTCCACATCCATAAAATGGAATAAATCGCCGTCGGAATACAGATACTGCATATCCTTTCTGTCAATACGTGCCTGCGGACATTTCTCGGTAGGTCTGAATGTTTTCTCCACCACACCGCCGCTCTTGATGTTTTTCAGCTTCGTTCTCACGAATGCCGCGCCTTTTCCGGGTTTGACATGCTGGAACTCAATAATCTGGTAAACGTTGTTATCTAACTCAATAGTAATACCATTTCTGAAATCACCTGCTGAGATCATATTCTGTTTCCTCCTAAATCTTTACGTTGCAATTCAATGTTAAGTGTATACTATGTATTCCCATTTTTCAACTGTTTTTTTGCAAAATTTTATCGATGGCCAAAAGATATCCGTTCAGTCCCTGTCCGTAGATCTGCCCGTCGCAGACAGGCGCCGTCACAGACACCCGGCGGAATTCTTCTCTCTTCGTAATATCCGAAATATGCACCTCTATCTTGGGCACCGTAATACTGGCAAGGGCATCCCGGATGGCATAACTGTAATGTGTGTATGCCCCCGGATTGATGACAATCCCCTCTGTCCCGTCAAAATAGGCGTCCTGGAGCCGGTCTATAATGGCTCCCTCGTGGTTGCTCTGAAACACTTCAATGGAACATCCTGTTTCTTTTCCTTTCTCCGCGATGAGATTCAGCAGATAATCATAATCCTCTTTTCCGTACACACTCTTTTCTCTGATTCCCAGAAAATTAATGTTTGGCCCGTTAATCACCAGAATTTTCATAATAATCTCCATCCCGCCGTCATGGCGTCACAGCCTCCGCTATCTTTTGTACAACTTGCTCCAGTTCCATTCCGTCTACATCCACAATCACATCCGCTGCCGCCTCATAGGCTCCGTCTCTCTCTCTCATAAGCTTTTTTATCTTCCCCAGCGGATCTTCCCCACGCAGCAGAGGTCGTGTTGTGTCATTTTTCAGTCTCTCATAGATGGTCTCCGGCTTTGCCCGCAGATAAAACACCTGTCCCAGCCGCCCAAGAAGCACCCTGTTTTCTTTCCGCACTGGCAGCCCTCCCCCGGTAGCGATGATCCTTACCGCAGGTTCTTTTCCCATCCGCCGCAGCAGCTGTGTCTCCATCTCGCGGAAACTCTCCTCACCCTGCTGCGCAAAAATATCGCTCACAGTTTTGCCCTGCTCCCGCTCGATTCTCTTGTCCGTGTCCTCCAGTGTCCTTTTCAGCCTGTAGGACAGGCGGATGCCCACTGTAGACTTTCCGCAGCCCATAAATCCGATCAGTATGACATTCTGCATTCCCGAGCCTCCTCTGTCCCGCCGCTCAGCGCCAGCAGCATCTCATATACCCGATCCGCCGTTTTCTCGGGTATCTGCAATTCATTCCACAGTTCAAAGGCGATAATCCCCTGATAAAGCAGCATCTTCAAACCGTTATACGCCTTTCCGCCATGCTCCTCCACCAGGCGCATAAAGCCTGTCTTAGCCGGATTAAAGATAAGGTCATACCCGGTGTGGACGCATCGGTAAAATGCTTTGTCCGAAATGAGCACATCCTCATCGCGGGGATGCAGCCCCACGTTTGTTGTCTGTATCGCCAGATATTTCCTCTCCGGCAGGCAGCCGGCCGCATCCAGCGGCAAAGCCTTTGCCAGTTTTTTTTCTGCACGGGAATTGATATCCTCCGCAATCCCCTCCGCTCTCTCCGGTGTGCGGTTCAGGATCAGGATCTCCTCTGCTCCTTTTTCCTCCAGGAGCGCGGCCACTGCTCTCGCGGCGCCGCCGGCTCCCAGCACAATGACGCTCTCCCCTTCAATCCTTACACCGTCGCTTCTCATCGCGCGGTACAATCCGGGCATGTCCGTATTATAGCCCTTATATCCCCCGTCCGTGCGAACCAGTGTGTTCACGGCGCCGATGCGCTGCGCAACGGGATCCGTCTCCACCAGATAAGGTATCACCTCGCTCTTGTAGGGAACCGTCACATTCAGCCCCGGCATATGAAGCGCATAAGCGCCCCTGACCGCTTCCCCTACACTTCCTCTGTCCACCAGAAACGGAAGGTAAGTCATATTGATCCCCAGCATTTCCGCCAGCGTGTTATGTATGGCCGGTGACAACGTATGTTCCACCGGATTTCCCAGCAGGCCGTAGGTCTTTGTTTTTCCGTCTGTCAATTCGGCGCTCCTTTCTGTCTTCTGTAAAAATGCAGTACAATCTTCTCCAGAATCCGTTTCAACACGATCTGGATCTCTTCTTTCGGGTGGATGGGTTTTACCAGAAAAGTTTTTATTCCGGCTTTTTTTGCCCCCCATACATCAGTAAAAAGCTGATCCCCCACAAACAGAGTATTTTCCGGCGTGGTATGCATTTTCTCCATGGCCCTCTCGTAGCCGCTGCGTTTCGGCTTACCGGCCCTGTAAATATACTGTGATTCCACTTCGTCGCTGAAAGAGCGCACCCTCGGTTCCTTATTGTTGGACAGAAGCAGCGTCCGGTATCCGATTCCCCGGAGCCGCTGAAACAGCCTGGCCGCCCGTTCATCCGCAGGCGCTCCATGTGGAACCAGTGTATTGTCTATATCAAAGATCACGCCCCTGTATCCGTCGCGATACAGTTTTTCATAGTTGATCTCATATGCCGATTCCACATCATGATCCGGGTAAAAACGCTTTAACATATCTCGTTCACCCTTTCTCTTCCAGTACGTTTTTCAGCTCATCCATAAACGTATTGATGTCCTTAAACTCCCGGTAAACAGAGGCAAAACGGACATAAGCCACCGCCTCCAGCTCCTTGAGTTTGTTCATCACAAGTTCCCCTATGACCCTGCTTGAAATTTCCTTTTCCTCCATGTTGAAGATTTCCGTCTCCACCTCGTTCACAAGCTGCGTGATCTGGTCGGCGCTTACCGGACGTTTATAGCACGCTCGCAGCACGCCCGCCTCAATTTTGGAGCGGTCATACGCCTGCCTGGTGTCGTCCTTTTTCATAATAATCAGGGGGATGGTCTCCACTTTCTCATAAGTAGTAAAACGCTTTTCACACTCATCGCAAACCCTTCTGCGGCGAATGGAATTGTTGTCTTCTGCCGGTCTGGAATCAATGACTCTCGTATTTTCATGGCCACAAAAAGGACATTTCATGCGTATACCTCCCGTACGGTTTTTTTCATTATATTGTACAGAAAAACTTATGTCAACTCACGAAATACAGATATCCACCAGAATAATGTCCGGTCCGATCTGCTTGATATCGCGATACGGAATCACATAGTCGGATTCCACTTTAAAGATATTACAGAACTTGTTTCCCTTTGGAACAATGATCTTATGAATGCATCCGCTGCACTCGTCAAACTCCAGATCCGAAACCTTTCCCAGACATTTACAGTCCCTGATATTGATTACGCTTTTGCATTTTAATTCGGAAAAGAGCATATGGATTCTCCTGCATTCTCTCTCTCTATTATACGCGTCGCGGCAAATTTATGCCACCGCATACGAATAGATTTTTTCACTTTGTAAATACTACTTTTTATCTTACGGAAAGGCATGGTTATAGCAGTATGGCACAAGGTAAAGTAGAAATCTGCGGCGTCAACACATCCAAACTGCCTCTTTTGGATTCCTCGGAAAAGGAAGCGCTCTTTTCCCGCATTGAAGACGGCGATCAGCGGGCACGCCAGCAGTATATCGAAGGGAATCTCCGGCTGGTGCTCAGCATTATCAAACGTTTCTCCTCCAGCGCGGAAAATGTGGACGATCTCTTTCAGATCGGCTGCATCGGCCTGATCAAGGCAATTGATAACTTTGACTCTTCACTGAACGTCAAATTTTCCACATACGCCGTGCCGATGATCATCGGCGAGATACGCCGTTTTCTGCGGGACAATAATTCCATCCGGGTATCCCGCTCTCTGAAAGATACCGCATATAAGGCAATCTACGCCAAGGAATCCCTGACCCGGAAAAATTCCAGGGAGCCGACCATGGAAGAAATTTCATCCGAGATCGGTATTCCCGTAGAAAATATCACCTACGCTCTGGACGCCATCCAGAGTCCGATGAGTCTGTATGAACCGATCTATACGGACGGCGGGGATACCCTGTATGTGATGGATCAGATCAGTGACAAAAAAAATAAGGAAGAGAACTGGATCGAGCATCTCTCCCTCAGTGAAGCAATGAAAAAGTTGAATACAAGAGAGCATGAGATTATCACGCTCCGTTTTTTCGAGGGTAAGACCCAGATGGAAGTAGCCGAAATGATCGGTATCTCCCAGGCCCAGGTCTCCCGGCTGGAAAAGAATGCGCTGCGCACCATGCGCGCCTATCTGACGGCCTGACCGCCGCAGACTTAGCCCTGCTCCGCAAGGAGCAGGGCGTTCATCCACTCCACGGCCTCCTCCACACCCTCCTCAGAAAACGGAAACTCCTTTCCCGTCTTTTTCTCCTCCGGCGTCACCTGGAAACAAAAAGGTTCCGGCCAGACCGTAGCTTTCAGTTTCTTTCCCTCTTC
>JAAVAG010000110.1 GCA_014804185.1 Lachnospiraceae bacterium | reverse complement strand
GGACAACGAACGGAGAAGGAGGGATTTGAACCCTCGCGCCGCTATTAACGACCTGCACCCTTTCCAGGGGTGTCCCTTCAGCCATCTTGGGTACTTCTCCAGATATAGCTAAATAATAAAAAGTATGAATAATAGTGCCTTTTTACATCTACTTGTTGTTGCCTATTTAAACGAATATAAAGGCTCGGTTGGAGAGGTATCTCCAGCGGAGAGGGTGGGATTCGAACCCACGCGCCCTTGCGGACAAACGGTTTTCAAGACCGCCTCGTTATGACCACTTCGATACCTCTCCGTGCGCTTGCGCCACAACCGGCGCAAAAATTATATTAACAAAAAAGATTTACCATGTCAACAACTTTTTTCAATTTTATGTTGATTTTTCCAAATGCCGATTTCAACACTTTTTATCCATGCATCGACTGCAGCAGAGCCTCCGCCATCGCCATATCCTCAGGCGTGGTAAGCTTCATATTTCTGTAATCCCCCCGCACAAGTTTCACCCGACGGCCCAGCATGGTCTCCACCACCATCGCGTCATCTGTGATCTCGATTCCGTCCCGGTGCAGCGCCGGAAGTCTCTCTGCCAGCCTCCGATATGCCTCACAGATCAGCGGCGTCTCAAACACCTGCGGCGTCTGAACCGCCCACACCTGCTTTCGGTTAGAGGGCTGCGCCGCAAATTCCACCCCTTCCGCCAGTTTTATCGTATCTTTCACGGGCATCGCCGCCACACAAGCGCCGTACTTTACGGCCGCCTCATAAGTATCCCGGATCATATCTCCGGTTACAAACGGTCTGGCCCCGTCGTGGATAAACACGTATCCGGAATGCCGGGAATCCGGCACACCCGGATCCAGAGCGGAACCCGCCCTCTCCTCTATCGCGTCCAGAGCCCGCTTTACGGACAGATATCTCTCCGCGCCGCCCTCTATGACCACAGTTATCTTTTCAAAATGATATCGCTCCACAATCTCCTGTGTGCAGAACGGGATTTCTCCCTGTCCCACCACCAGAATCACATCGTCTATGATCGCGTTCTGTTCAAATGCCTGCAGCGCATACCACAGAACCGGCCTGTCTCCCAGAAAGAGATATTGTTTCGCCACATTACCGCCCATTCGCTTTCCGGAACCGGCAGCCAGCACCACGGCCGTGCACTTTTTTTTATCCATCAGCGCTCCCCCAGGCGCAGGTTCGGAACAGCATTCAGATCCAGTCCGCTTCTTACGCCCCCTATATATTCATAATATCCCGCCGCCCCGATCATCGCCGCATTGTCCGTACATAATATCGGGGACGGATGATAAAAACGTATTTTTTCCTGTGCGCAGCGTTTTTCAAAGGTGTCACGCAGAGATGAATTGGAGGCCACGCCCCCGGCAATGGCAAATTTATCGTACCCGAGTTCCCGCACGGCATGGAGAGAATGTTCTGTCAGAACATCAATCACCGCTTTCTGAAAAGAGGCCGCCACGTCCGCCGCCACCGGTTCCTCCCCCCGCATCCGGCATCCGTTCAGATAGTTGAGAACCGACGACTTCAGGCCGCTGAAACTGAAATCATATTCGCTGCCTACAACTTTCGCCCTGGGAAAATGTATGGCTTTTGGATTGCCCTCCCGTGACAGACTGTCAATCTTGGGGCCCCCGGGGTATCCAAGTCCGATGGCTCTTGCCACCTTGTCAAAAGCTTCCCCTGCCGCATCGTCTCTCGTTCTTCCGATAATGGTATATTCGCCGTAACCGCGCACCTCCACAAGGTGGGAGTGCCCACCGGACGCCACCAGACAGATGAAAGGCGGTTCCAGTTCTTTATTTTCTATATAATTTGCGCTGATATGTCCCTCAATATGATGGACGCCGATCAGCGGAATTCCTGTGGCAAAGCTGATTGCTTTCGCTGCGGAAACGCCCACCAGCAGCGCCCCCACCAGCCCCGGCCCATATGTCACCGCTATGGCATCCATCTGAAAAAGAGAGACTCCCGCCACCCGCAGAGCCTCCTCAATCACCTGATTAATCTTTTCGATATGCTTTCGCGAAGCGATCTCCGGCACCACACCGCCATAGAGCGCATGCAGACTGATCTGTGAGGAAATCACGTTGGACAGAACCTCTCTGCCGTTTTTCACCACTGCGGCCGCTGTCTCGTCACAGGAACTCTCTATTGCAAGAATCAAAATATCTTTTTCCATATCGGCGTCCCTTTATTCCTCCGTAACGTCATCCGCACTGGCCCAGCCATATATCTTCCAATGACCGTCCTCATCCATCCTCAGCAGAAAAACCTGATCCAGATCCTGTCTGTAGTTATTCTGCCTCAGCGTATAGATACAGTGCAGTCTTGCAAAGGAAAATCCGTCCACCTGATATTCATACACATCCGTACTGGAGGATATGGTATATGTGGATATCATCATCTTTTTCGTATTGAAATCTACAATGTCCGATTTCAGTGAGATCATATAGTCGCCGTTATTATTCTTCTGCAGAAGTTCCCAATCATATAACCGGTTCATCTGATCCACAAGCTGTTCCAGTTCCTCGTCTGTATATTCCTCATTATACAGGCATTTGGTGATCTCACTGTAATACTTGATCACCTCTCTGGGCGTAGGCGGATAATTGGTATCAAGATTCCGCATGATCGCTTCCTGCACCGGCGTGATATCCACTTTCGCTTCCCTGCGCGCTTTCTCCTTATTACTCAGGTAAAAAAAGTAAGCCACCATCGCCACTGCCATCACGGCAAGAAATATTCCGGTGCCAACCATTGAATTCTTCTTTTTCTTCATAAGCGCACATCCCTCACTTTTCCTCAAATTTCAGTTCTGCCGTTCTGCCGTCTCTGGCCGCAATCGCATTGGGAAAGATTTTTCTCACTTCTTCCATATATTCCTCCGGCCTTGGCAGGGAGGGACTGTAATGTGTCAGCCACATCTCCTGCACGTTTGCTTTCCGCGCCATCTGGGCCGCCTCATAAAAAGTCATATGTTTGTGTTCCCTGGCCTTTTCCAGTTTATCCGGCTCTCCATACATGCCCTCGCAGATAAAAAGATCCGCTCCCTCCGCATTTGTCACAATGCTTTCCGTTGGCCGCGTATCCGTAGTATATGTAACTTTCAGTCCCTTGCGCGGCTCCCCGAGTACCATCTCCGGCGTGTAGACGCTGCCGTCCAGTTCTATCGTTTCTCCCTTTTGCAGCCTGCCCCAATATTGTTTTTCCAATCCCAGCTTCACTGCCTTTTCCACCTGAAACCGGCCGCATCGCTCAATCACCATGCTATATCCATAGCATACCACATTATGGTTTACCTTGAAAGCCTCCAGACGAAAATCCGGAAAAGAAATTGTGTGGCTGTTCTCCGTCAGTTCACAATATTGAAGTTCAAAAGGAATTTCCGGCGCAATCACACGCAAAGCAGACACAACCCTCTGCAGCCCCTTGGGGCCGATCAGCAGAAGGGGCTGTGTCCGCTCCGCATTTCCCATCGTCAGCAGCATACCGGGCAGTCCGCTGATATGATCCGCATGATAATGGGTAAAACAGATGATGTCTATGGGGTTCGGGCTCCAGCCCTTTTCTTTCAGGGCGATCTGCGTGCCTTCCCCACAGTCAATCAGTATTCCATGTCCATTATACCTCATCATCAGGGAGGTGAGCCACCTGTATGGCAGCGGCATCATCCCCCCCGTTCCCAGCAGACAAACATCCAGCATTTTTGTATCCAGCCTTTCCCGGTTCCCGGCAGATACCTTACAGCAGTTCGTTCTCCTCGCTTTCCTCCACCGGAACCTTAAATTTTTCAATTATATTTGTATAACATTCTTCACACAGGTCAAACCGGTGTCTCATACCGTCACGGCTGCTGAAATAGCCAAACGCCATATCCACACTGCAGCACCCTTCTTTCAGGATTCCCCCCTCCACTCTGAGACTGCGGCCACATCCATTGCAGACAATTTTCTGCAGCATCTGTCCGTCTTTGGCACTGTATTCTCTCATGTCATATCCTCCTGTATTTTCCCGGATGTAAGTTCGACATCCTCTCTTTACGTGTCCAGGTTCCAAATAGCATTATACAGGATTTTTCATCAATTTTCAGTGGTAATTGTTCCATGCGCTTCCTGTCTTTTCCACATAATCAGCGCATCCTCTCTCGGCTTTTCATAAAAATTTTTTCGCACGCCCTCTGCTGCAAATCCCAGAGATTCATACAGCGCAATGGCCGCCTGGTTACTCTTTCTGACCTCCAGCGTAAATTCGCTCAGTCCCGCCTGCCTGCCCCATGCAAGCACGGCAGTCAGCATATGCCTGGCAACCCCCTTACGACGAAACGACCCTTTTACCGC
Organism: Lachnospiraceae bacterium; assembly: GCA_014804185.1. Classification (GTDB taxonomy): domain Bacteria; phylum Bacillota; class Clostridia; order Lachnospirales; family Lachnospiraceae; genus Acetatifactor. The sequence continues at coordinate 7,930 of JAAVAG010000110.1, read as the reverse complement.
CACATTGGTAATATCGCCTTCCCCGCAGAGCGCGATAACACCGCAGTACCCTGCGAACACGCCGTCCAGATACGCCGCCGCAAACAGTCTGTCCTCTCTGCCTGTCTCCTCCCGAAATGCCGCCTCCGACCATGGTACCGAAAAGGTTTCTCTCTCCAGCCGGGCCGCATCTTTCGCATCCTCCGGTTTCATATCTCTGATCACCAGCATGCCTCCATCCGAAAGCGTATACTCTACTCTATGCATCCGCTTTTCCCCCGGCCTCCCGCTGCAGCCGTTCCCGCTCTGCCTGACTGCTGCGGAGATAGTCCGGACGATGTTCCGCCGCCGTTTGTATTTTTCCTTTTTTATAATAAATCCCGCCCAGCGCCGCAATCGAACCGGCGCGCTGCCTGTTTAAATGCCCTGGTGCAAAGAAGCAGGGAATTTGAATCTCTTCCTTTATGATGTTCTCATAGACAGGTACGCCGTCTCCCAGAAAAATTACTTCCCTGTCCGCTCCTTTCCCGGCCCGCTTTCCCAATTCGTTCACTCTGGCAACGATCTCTCTCACGTCCGCCGCGCACTGCGGGATCAGTGTCTGCAGCTGCAGCTCTCCCGCCGGAGACTGCGTTCTGACAAATTCATAGATTCCCGTATAAACCTGATTTCTCCTGGCATCCATCATAGGACAGATCAGCCTGTCCGTTCCCCATAGGTTATAAGCCAGTCCCTCCAGTGTGGGCACTGCTACCAGCGGCTTTCCCAGCGCAAGCCCAAGCCCCTTTGCGGTAGCACAGCCAATGCGCAGCCCGGTAAAGGACCCCGGTCCCGCCGCCACCGCAATGGCGTCGATCTCCTCCAGATTCAGCTGTGTTATTTTCTTTAACTCATCCAACATGGGAAGCAGTGTCTGGGAATGCGTCTTTTTATAATTAACCGTATATTCTCCTACCAGAATGTCGTCCTGCAAAACAGCGGCAGAGGCCACCAGTCCGGAACTGTCGAGTGCCAATATCTTCATCGCGTCCTTACTGCCCTTTCCGAGTTTACTCTACATCTTCTATCAATATTTTACGATAATCAAAGCCTTTTTCCAAGTCCTTTTTGATGGTGATGCGGCAATATTTTGCCGGCAGGATCTCTCTGATCAGATCTGCCCATTCAATCAGGCAGACACCGTCCCCGTAAAAATAATCTTCATATCCCACCTCTTCCATTTCCTCCACATCCCCGATGCGGTACACATCAAAATGATAGAGGGGCAGACGCCCCTCCTCATAAATCTGCACAATGGTAAATGTAGGACTGCTCACTGCCTCCGCAATTCCCAGTCCCGCCGCCAGTCCCTGTGTAAATACGGTTTTTCCCACCCCCAGATCACCTGTCAGGGCGCACACAGTTCCGGGCTTAGCCTGTTGTCCCAACAAAAATCCCAACTGCCATGTTTCTTTTTCACTGTATGTCTCAAATATCTGCATTTTTATACCGCTCCTTACTGTCTGATCTTTACCTTTGAGGCATCCATATGTGTACAGATCATCTCTATGACGTGCGCGGTCTGATCCTGCAGGTCTCTCTTTGGAAAAATGCAGGCCGCCACCCTGCTGGTATAGACAATAATGCTTCTGCTGGTGGAAACGGCTTTATACATATCCTGCCAATTCTGCTTCTGTATCTCACCTTTCTGAGAAACGCTGATCCCCTCTTCGTCCACGACATAATGAAGCGGTTCCTTAAACGCGGGATTTTTGAGCGCCTGCTGCTTGCTTTTGATAAACAGCGTCCACGGCAGGTACAGCAGCAGCACGGCTCCCAATATAACAAACAGCCACTGCCCTCTCATAGTTCCCGCCACCACCATCAGCGCCCCCACGCCGCTGCCCAGAATCCCGGCAGGGCTGTTATATGTGTGACGCATCATATAATCATACAGATCTCCCGATCTGATCGTTACGTCAAATTCTATCATATCCTGTTTCTCCCTCTCTCTGCGAGTATTTATGCTGAAGTCTTTCCGGATGATTATACTACAAACATAAACTTTCGTCGAGTAATTTAAAGTAAGGAAGAACGGAAAGAGATTTTTCACACCTCAGATCGTCCTCGGTACGGCATGTCCGCTCTTGATGACCGTGCTCAGCGGCTTATAAACCGCCATGGTAATCACCGACACCACTGTGCCTTTCAGCAGATTCATCGGTGCAACAGCAAAGCATACAAAAGTAGCCACGTTTGTGATGGAAGGATTGATGGCCGTTCCCATAGCAATCAGCTTATCCATGGGCATGCCATAAAGCGCCGAGAAAGCGGGAAGCAGATAAACGGCATTAAACATGGTGCCGAAAATCGTCATGCACAGCGTACCGGCAACCACACCCACGGCTGCCCTGACTTTTGTCTTTTTAAATTCATATATGATCGAAGCGGGAAGGATCAGACTGCATCCCACCACAAAGTTTGCCAGATCTCCTACAAAGGCCGTACTTGTGCCTTTTACCGCCAGTTTCAGCAGAATCTTGCAGAATTCAATCATCACGCCTGCCACCGGACCAAAGGCAAAGGTTCCTACCATAACGGGAATTTCACTGAAATCCACCTTATAAAATCCCGGTGCAAAAGGAAGCGGAAAATCAACGAGATACAGAATCATGGCAATCGCCGAAAACATCCCTATCATCGTCATTTTTCTGGTACCCATCCCCTTTTCTTCATGTCTGTTCTTTCTTCCTGCCAGCCGCTCCGCAAACCAGGCGACAACAAACATTGCCGCCACCACGGCCAGAGATCCCAGCACATACATCACATTCTCCGTTACACTTTTCCACAATCCGTTCATTTCACATATCTCCTTTCAAATTTGTGTCCGCGCCGTTTCGCGGCGGGACGATACCTGAAGGAAATTCTCCGTAAACGTGAAAGCTGTCAAAAAACCCCGGGAAATATCCCGGGGCAAAATGGCGCACTGCACTCACATTTCTTCTTTCATCCAGACTATACTGTTGGTCCCGGATTCGCACCGGCTCAACCACCCGCTCTTTCTCCCAGAGCAGACGGGTCGTGGACTCCTCTTTTTTACTAGAAAAAGTATCACCACCAGTGGGGAATCGCACCCCGCCCCGAAGAACTCTCTTCTGTTTACGTATGCAATTATAATATGGTCTGAGTGTAAAAGCAAGATGTTCTTGCATTTTTAAAACTTGTTTCACAAAGTTCTTCCCGTGGGTCTTTCACACCCATCAGTTTTATATTTTCTCAATAACAACAGCCGTGCCGCTTGCAATAATCACAACCATTTCTCCCGCTATCATTGAAAAATCTATGTCTATCCCAATGATAGCATTTGCTCCAAGTTCCAAAGCGTTTTTTCTGATCTCATAAACCGCTCTTGCCTTAGCTTCCTTTATTTTATTGTTAAATGCCTCCGATTCCGCTCCGACCACACTTGATATCGAAGCCAATAAAGACTTAAACATTCCCATGCCAAATACGGTCTCAGCAGAAATATAATCGCAGTATTTTATTATTCTATAACCTTCAAAGTTATAGCCAGAGGTTACCATGATACTGTTAACTTCGTTGTCTATTTGTGCTTTAGACTTAAAATTCCTCAGATAATCCGCCAGTTTTTCATGTGTTGCAGCAGAAATGACTTCTTCAACAGAAATATCCCCAGAACTACAAGCGTTCATTTTCCTATTGCATTCTGTACATACTTTATACGTTTCATCTTTAATTTTTATATATTCAAACTCTGCATCAAAAAAAGGGATTTTCCTACCACAGCAGCTGCAAATATCCGCCATATTATCTTCCTCTTTCTGTGTATTTTCCTTATCGACTAAATAAGTCATCTTTTTCAGCTTAAACATATCCCCATTCAGAGAATGGGGATATGTTTCTCTTGTATAAATCCTGTTATTTCTTAATCCGCATAGTGAGGGAGATTCTCTTTTTGGCCTCCTCTACCCCCAGCACCTGCACATCCACCACATCTCCCACGCTGACCGCCTCCAGCGGATGTTTGATAAAGCGGTCCGTGATCTGGGAGATATGCACCAGTCCGTCCTGATGTACGCCGATATCCACAAACACGCCAAAATCTATGACATTGCGCACGGTTCCTTTCAGGATCATCCCCGGTTTCAGATCTTTCATTTCCAGTACATCGCTTCTGAGAATCGGAGCGGGCATATTGTCTCTGGGATCGCGGGCAGGTTTCTCCAGTTCTTTCAGAATATCCGTCAGTGTAATCTCTCCGATTCCGAGTTCCTCCGCCAGTTTCTTTTTATCCCTGACTCTGCGCTCCAGACCGCTGACAGTCGCGGTCCTCTCCCCTGCGGGTGCTGCGGTCTCTTTTTCTGTCTGTTCCGGCACAGTGCCGGCTCCTGCCAGTGCTGCCGCCAGCGCTCTGCCCATGGCGGTATTGGTGCTGCGCACCTGTACCTGCTTTGTCTTTGCCTGAGACTGTCCCTTTCCTTTTGCGGAATCCGTTCTGCCCTCGGACATTTTCTGTTCCGGCGCTCTCTTTCCCGACGCTTTTTCTCTTGCCGCCTTTTTCTGCGCCTCCCGCACATCCTCCATGGTCATGCCCAGCTTTTCCAAAAGCTTCTCTGCCGCTTCATAGGACTCCGGGTGTACGCTGGTGGCATCCAATGGGTTCTCGCCATCCAGTATCCGTAAAAATCCGGCACACTGCTCATAGGCCTTTGGCCCAAGCTTCGCCACCTTCAGAAGCTGCTTTCTGTTTACGAATCTGCCGTTTGTCTCCCGATAGTCCACGATATTTTTTGCAATTGTCTTAGTAATACCTGAAATATATTCCAACAGAGATGCCGAAGCGGTATTCAGATCTACCCCTACCCGGTTCACACAGTCTTCCACCACACCGCCCAGCGCTTCGCTCAGCTTTTTCTGATTCATATCATGCTGATACTGTCCTACGCCGATGGACTTCGGATCTATTTTCACCAACTCCGCCAGCGGATCCTGCAGACGTCTTGCGATGGACGCCGCGCTCCTCTGTCCCACGTCAAAATTGGGAAATTCCTCCGTTGCCAGCTTGCTGGCCGAATACACCGATGCCCCCGCTTCGTTGACAATCACATACTGAACGGGTCTGTCCAGTTCTTTCAGAAGTTCCACAATCACCTGCTCCGACTCCCTGGAGGCGGTGCCGTTGCCCACAGAGATCAGAGAAACATCATATTTTTTGATCAGGCGTTTCAGTTCCGTCTTCGCCTCCGTCACTTTATTTTGGGGCGCCGTGGGATAAATCACTTTCGTATCCAGCACTTTACCGGTTGAGTCAACCACCGCCAGCTTGCATCCCGTTCGGAAAGCAGGATCCCAGCCCAGCACTACTTTTCCGGCGATGGGAGGCTGCATAAGCAGCTGCTCCAGATTTTTTCCAAACACGGAGATTGCCCCGTCCTCGGCCTTTTCCGTCAGTTCTCCGCGGATTTCCCTCTCGATAGCAGGAGCGATCAGACGCTCATAGCTGTCTCGGATGGTCTCCTGCAGCACCGGTGTGGTGATCTCGTTTTTCTTTGTGATCACTTTCTTTTCCAGATAAGTATATATTCTCTCCTCAGGCGCATTGACTTTAACAGTCAGTATCTTTTCATTTTCTCCCCGGTTCAGAGCCAGCACTCTGTGCCCTGCAGTCTTTTTCAAAGGTTCCTCGTAGTTATAATACATTTCGTAGACGCTCTGAGCCTTTTCATCCTTTGCCGCGGAGGAAATGCTGCCCTCCTCCATAGTAATGTTTCTGATATAAATACGGTAGTCCGCCTCATCCGAAATACTCTCGGCTATGATGTCCTTTGCGCCCTGCAGCGCCTCAGCAGCGCTTTTCACCTGTTTCTCCTCAGGCGTATCCTCCCCTGTCACATATCTGGCCGCTTCCTCCTCCAAAGGCACGGTGGTATCCTGCGCCAGAATAAACTGCGCCAGACCCTCCAGCCCTTTCTCCCGGGCCACACTGGCACGCGTTTTCCTCTTGGGACGATAGGGGCGGTACAGATCCTCCACCACTACCAGTGTTTCCGCCTCCTGAATCCTTTTTGCCAGTTCTTCCGTCAGTTTCCCCTGTTCCTCGATACTGCCCAGCACCTGCTGCTTTTTCTCCTCCAGATTCCGGAGATAACTCAGCCGCTCATGCAGATTTCGGAGCTGTTCGTCGTCCAGAGAGCCAGTGGCCTCCTTGCGGTAACGGGAAATGAAAGGAATCGTATTCCCTTCATCTATCAGCTTGACAGCCGCTTCCACCTGCCATTTCTGCACCTTTAGTTCTTCTGTGATTTTTAATGCAATATCCATGCCTACACCCTCCTGCCCGCATAAGCGGGCATCCGATTCTCTTTTTCTTTCCCCGGCCGTACTGTCGGCCAAACTATCCCTATTATACGGAAAGACTCTCTTCTTTTCAAGAAAGATTTGTAATCCTGGCGGAAAAGTGCTAAAATACTTGTAGCCCTAAAGGCTGGCGCGCCGGGCGCGTCGGCTTATTGCATACAAATCTGACGCCGGCCTGCTCCACAAGTCGGCTTATTGGACGGAGAGAAACAAGATGGATTATTATCAGCAAAACAATCGACAGCCTTACATCCGCCCCGAGAGAAATACCATGGCAACCGCATCCCTTATATTGGGTGTTGCCTCTCTTGTCATGCTGTGTACGGGGATCCTGCCCATTCCCCTGGGCGCGCTTGGCGTTCTGCTGGCGGTTCTGTCCCGGAGAGGCGGCCGTATGCCGCAGCCCGGAGGACTGGGGTGCGCGCTGTCCTGTGCCGGTATGGCAGGAGGATTGTTCCTCACGCTTGCAGTTTATATCACCATGCTGATCGGCATGATCGGCTCCATAGATCCGTCTGATCTCCAAAATATGGATCGCAGTGATCTGATGAATCAGATGATGGAATCCCTGTACGGATCAGAATATAAAGAGTTATTCAGACAATATGGCATCGATTACGACGCCCTGATGGATCAGATGAATTAAAGGAGGAAAAAAACATGAGCGCAGTTTCCATGAATTACATGACCAATTTTCCCATGTCCGGCAGTTCCCTGTACGGAACAACCCGAACACCATACGGCGATCCGGAGCAGAAAGGCCGGATAACCGGCAGCGATTCCCAGGAAAAGGATCGGACGGCCGGAAGCGATCCTGATCAGGAAAATCGGATAGGGCGTGACCCCTCCAAAGAGTGTCAGACCTGCAAAAACCGCAAATACAAGGACGGCTCCGATGAGATGGTCTCTTTCAAGTCCGCGGCTCACATCGCTCCTCAGGCAGCCGCATCCGTAGTCCGCGCGCATGAACAGGAGCATGTCTCCAACGCCTATGCCAAAGCGGCTCTGGAAGACGGTAAGGTGATCCGTGCATCCGTGACGCTGAAAACGGAAATATGCCCGGAGTGCGGCCGCTCCTATGTGTCCGGAGGCACCACCAATACACAGATCAAATATTACAACGAAGAAAATCCCTATCAGCAGGATCTGAAAGCCGCCGATGCGTACAAATACAGGGGAATGAACGTAGATGCCGTGGCATAAAGCATTAAAAATGGAAAGTGCATGCGAGGTAAAGAGATGAATATGGCTTATCAGACAAGCGCTCAATTAAAAGAACGGGCCAGAATGCAGCTGGAGGGAAAATACGGCATTGCTGTTGCCATGCAGGTGCTTATCCAGCTGGCCGGGTTGATCGGAAGCATGGCCGTCGGCTGGCTGATCCCGGGCAGTACTGTAACCGCTTATCTCATCCGCCTTGGGATGAGTTATATTCTGTCCGTTTTTCTGGGCGTGTTCAGTGTGGGCACTGCTCTGTTCTGCCTGCATATTGCCTGCGGCGGTCCCTACGGCATAGAGGATCTGATTTACGGTTTTCGGAATCAGTTCGAAAAATCCCTGCTCCTCTCCATGGTTATTACCGCTTTTTCCACGG
>JAAVAG010000109.1 GCA_014804185.1 Lachnospiraceae bacterium | reverse complement strand
GTTCAGCCGTATCAGCCTGCGCAGAGTGGATTTCTCCCCTACAATATTGGCGTAATGTTTGATATTCGCCGACGTGGGAACCGAGGCGAGCAGATTTCCCACAAACTCCAGGCTGCTGACCTCCGGGGGCACATCTTTCTCTTTCAGCCGGTCCTGCAGCATCACCAGATCAACCGGCTTTCCCTCATCGTTTAATTCTACCATAGTTTCAAAAATAATGCCATACTGCCTGTTATAAAAATCTTCCCCTGTGATCAGTTCCGAAGCCGTCACAATCGCCTCTCGGTCCATGATCATGGAGCCGATCACCGACTGTTCCGCCTCCTCACTGTGAGGCAATATCCTCTTAAGGACGGTTTCCTCCATCGTAGCCACAATCTATCCTCCGCATCCGCGCCTCTGTTATGCCAAACACTATACCGCCTCTGTTATGCGCACGCCTCTGCTACGCCTCCAGCACTTTCACTGTCAGTTTCGCGTTCACCTGAGGATGCAGCTTGATATTCACCTCATATGCGCCGAAGTTTTTCAGCGCCTCCGGAAGCTGTATTTTCTTTTTGTCCAGTTCGATACCGTTCTGTTCCTTGCAGGCCGCCGCGATCTCCTTTGAGGAAACGCTCCCGAAAGCCTTTCCGTTCTCCCCCGCTTTGATCTTCACCACTACTTCCTTAGACTCTAAAGATGCCGCCAGCGCCTTTGCGGCCTCCAGCTGCTCCCTGGCAATCTTCTCCTCGTTTGCCTTTTTCAGCTTGAGATCATTCAGATTCTGCGGAGTGGCCTCCACACCTATTTTTCTTGGCAGAATATAGTTTCTCGCATATCCGTCGCTGGCCTCGATCAGGTCTCCTTTTTTGCCCAGTTTCTTTTCATCCTGCAGTAAAATAATTTTCATCGTTCTCTTCCCTCCTATATGTCGCCTTCCTCAAGCATGGTATCTATCGTTCCTTTCAGTGTGCCGATGGCCTCCGCCAGTCCCACGCCCTCCATCTGGCAGGCGGCCATGCTCATATGGCCTCCGCCGCCCAGTCTCTCCATAATGATCTGCACATTCACCTCATCGATGGACCTGGCGGACACATAAACCTTGCCCTGATAGTCCGTCAGCACAAAGCTCGCTTTCACACCTCTGATATTCAAAAGTTCATTGGCCGCCTGTGCCCCCACAATCGTAGGACTGGGGAGATCTTCCGCGGTGCAGACGGAAATGGCAAAGGACTGCTTGTAGATTTCCGCCTGGCTGACCGCATCCGCCCTGGCCTTATACTCGCTGGCGTCCTCCCGGAACAGTTTGCGCACCCGCGTGACATCGGCGCCGTTCCTGCGCAGGAAAGCGGCAGCCTCAAAAGTCCTGACGCCTGTCTTGCTCATAAAGTTGTTGGTATCCACCATGATGCCGGAATACATACAGTCCGCCTCCTCGGTGCGGATTTTGATATTGTCGTAAATATACTGCAGTATCTCCGAAACCATCTCACAGGTGGAAGAAGCGTAAGGCTCCACATAGGATAACGTAGCGTTTTCAATGGTCTCCGAGCCCTGCCTGTGATGATCCAGCACAACAATGGATTTGCACATTCTGAGCAGATCCGGGCACTCCGTGATAACGGGTTTATTCACATCCACCACTACAAGAAGCACGGAATTGCCGCTCCCTCCCGCCATGTCAATGGCCTGCTGGCTGCTTATGATCATGTCGTCATCATACTCTGTATTGTTGAAAAACAGATTGGTCAGCGGCTGCATGGAGGCCGAAACATCATTGAGCACAATGTGCGCCTTTCGCTCCAGTGTCCTGGCGATGCGGTAAATTCCCACCGCTGCGCCAAAGCTGTCCGCATCCGCCAGCTTATGTCCCATGATAAGCACCTTGTCCCTGCCGGTAATAATCTCCTTGAGGGCATGCGCCTTTACCCGCGCCTTTACCCGCGTGTTCTTCTCCACCTGCTGGCTCTTGCCGCCGTAATAAGTAATGCTCCCCGGCGTCTTGATCACCGCCTGGTCGCCGCCGCGCCCCAGAGCCAGATCTATGGCATTTCTGGCAAATTCATAATTCTGCGCATATGTCAGACCGCTTAATCCCACGCCGATGCTCATAGTCACCGCCATCTCGTTTCCGATCTTTACCGTCTTGACATCCTCCAGCAGATCGAAGCGGCTCTCCTGCAGCTGGGCCACGGATTTCTTTCTCATAATGATCAGATATTTATCTTTTTCAAGCTTTTTGACGATTCCGTCCAGCCCTGCAATATACTTGTTTATTTTTCTGTCGATCAGCGCCGTCAGCAGCGACTGCCTGACCTCCTCGATGCTCTCCAGTGACTCGTCATAATTGTCCAGATAGATCAGCCCTACCGCCAGACTCTGGTCGTCCACCTCCTGCAGGGCAATATGCAGCGCCGTCTCGTCAAACAGATACATGGCGACGAGATATCCCTCATAACCGTCCGCGCTTATCATATCGCTGTTTTCCGCCATTTCTTTCAGTGAAATCTTTCGGAATTTGGCGATATAATCATTCCCCTCATAAGTCAGTTCATACTGTGCCTCATCCCCGACGTTTCCTCCATTTCCCCCTGGAAGGCGGTCGCGGGTAAGCGACGGAAACAGCCCGGTGATGGATTTCGAATATCCCTTGGCCTGATGCACCACATTTTCAAAGGCAATGTTTGTCCACACCACCTTTCCCCCGTCATCCAGAAGCGCGTAGGGAATCTCCAGTTCTCTCAGAAGATGTTTCTGAATCTGTCCGTACTGCGTCGCAAAACTGATCAGTTCATTCATAATGACCGGCTTATTATAAAAATAAAGCGTAAACGTCACCACAAAATAGAACAGTGTAAAGCATCCCAGCAAAAGCGCCACACGGTAATCCACCAAAACCAGGAACGCATTGACAATAAACAGCAATACCCCCAGATAGATGGCAAACAACAGATATATTTTAATTCTTCCTTTGAGCCTGATCCTCTTCTTCATTGAACCTTTTTTCTTCATGGAAAGTCTTTCCTCGTTGAAATCTTTGATTTTCACCTCACTGCAAAGCAGTTTTTTTGCCCATGCGCCTATTATATCACATTATGATCTCCAATGCTACACGTTAATTTGTCGAAGAAAGATTTGGTTTGTCGGAACCTTTCTTTTTCCGGCGACAAAATACGGCCTCCGGCGGGAATTGTCCGCCCCGCCGGAGGCCGCATTTCCATATTCTTATCTGATATATTCTTATCCGATATCCGGCTGATCCCAGAATACGATCTCTCCGCCGCATTTTCCCTCGGTTTCAAAAACGATCACCTCGTTTGTGCCCTCTCTCAGCAGAGGTGCTGGCACATACAGGCGCTTTTGCGGCCCGATCTCCCAGAAGCGTCCCAGGTGAAAGCCGTTTAAGAACACACAGCCCTTTCCCCATCCCGGCAGTTCCAGGAATGTATCGCAGGGTTTATCCACCGCAATTTCCAGACGATAGAACGCCGGCATGTCCTCGCCACAGCCTCTGGAAAAATCCAGCCGATCCAGATTGTCAAGGGGCAGCGGATACTGCTTCCACCCTGTGTGCATATGGCCGTTTACCTGTATGCAGCCGTCGATTCCCTTGCGCTGCCGGTCCATGTACGGGCCAAAGTTGACCCGTCCCATGTTTTCCATCAGAATGCACAGCCGGTCCCCCTCCTGCGCCGTGGCATCTACGCTGTGCTCCTCCAGCAGCTGCCTGTCATAGAGATTCGCCAGCCTTTTTTCTCCCAGGAAGATATTCGCGCGGTCGTTCGCCCCGTGCAGCCGGATTTTTTCCAGTCTGCGCCCGCAGACTACCGGAGATGTATACAGAATATAGCCATAGTTCTGCCCCAGCCTTTCCATACTCCGCGGATAGATGCTCTCCACAGGCTCCGAAAGATCCTCAAGCGCCTCCATCAGTCCCACCTTTTCCAGAACGGCCGCGCTGCCGTAGGCACGCCGGGGAAGGGGGGCGGGAAGTTCCTGCCCGGACGGGATTCCCAGACTTTCAAGTACCTCCCGATAGCGCAGATACTTGGGCGTCACATCCCCCGCCTCGCTCAATATGGCGTCATAATCATAGGAGGTCACATCGGGACTCAGCTGATCATAATAGTTGGAACCGTTCATAAACCCGAAGTTTGTTCCGCCGATAAACATGTAAATATTCACATGTCCCATTTTTATCATATCCCGCAGATCCGCCGCGCTCTCCTCCAGGTTTCCGGTCATATGTCCGCCGTTTCCCCAGTGGTCGAACCAGCCCACCCAGAATTCCGCGCACATCAGCGGCCCTCCCTGGGTGTGCCTCTGCAGGACTGCAAAGCGCTCTTTTGTCCTGGAACCGAAATTGCCGGTGGGAAGAGCCCCCTCCACACCTCCGTTTTCCAGACACTCGTCCGTGGGATTGTCCGATGTGATCAGCGGCACGGTGATGCCTCCCTCTCTCAGCAGATCCCGCATGGTTTCCATATATTTTTTGTCATCCGCAAAATATCCGTATTCATTTTCCACCTGCATCAGAATGACATTTCCGCCCTCCGTGATCTGCAGCGGCTTCAGCTTCGGAAGCAGCACCCGGTAGTACTCTCTGACATGCCCCAGAAACTCCGGTTCGGCGGATCTGACATGCATGCCGTCTTCGCGAAGCAGCCAGCCCGGCAGTCCTCCGAACTCCCACTCCGCACAGATATAGGGCGACGGCCTCAGGATCACATAGAGTCCCAGTTCCTGGGCAGTCCTGACAAAGCGAACTACATCCGCCATGCCCGTAAAGCAAAACTCCCCTTTCCGCGGCTCATGTACATTCCACGGAATATAGGTTTCCACGGTATTGAGTCCCAGCGCTTTAAGCTTCTCCATCCGATCCCGCCAGTACTCCAGCACGACTCGGAAATAGTGTATACTCCCGGAAAGAATCCGGAAAGGCTCTCCGTCTAAATAAAATGTGTCTTTGATCTCAAATCTATCCATACCAGTCCTCATTCACATTCTGCTCTGTTTTTTAAAGGAAACACTCCTCACTGTCCGGTGAGCACCACTGTGGTCACAGACATTTCAGCGATCTCTACGGGAGCGGAAGCGTCAAACACATCCTCCCTCACACACTCCAGATCATGGTCATCCGAAGTCTCATACACCGCAATGCGGCTGTAGCCGGATACCCCCTCCAGAAGAAACTCCTGTTTCGCCTCGCTCTCATTGATAAACACCATGACAAGTTCCCGCTCTCCCAGGTCATTGACTCCCGTGAAAGCAGTGGGCAGCATCTTCTCCTGCGCCGCCGTATCCGCCGCGATCTCCACCCTCACATAGCCGGGGCGCACATAGCGGCTGAAATTTCCAAAACTCCACAGGCGTTTGAGGGCCCGGAACTTCTGACTTGACTCGTCAATATAAATCAACCCGTCCCGGTATCCGCCGGGAGCCACCGCCACCCAGTTCTGCCAGGAGACTACCTGCAGAATGCGGATATCCGCCGCAATCTCCTGGGCCAGATGAAACGCCGAGTCCATAGTCACATCCGACCCGTTCACCATCTCGCACCACTCGCTGGCACGCAGCTTTACATCCGGATAGTGAACGGTCATCCAGTTTCGAAAAGACTTCTTTGCCGTATCGTCGGACCAGTAAGAATGGTTGTCAATACTGTCAAGGTGCGCCGCAAGCCGTTCGTTGCCCAATAAAGCCTGCGTATACTGCTGCGTGGCCGCGGTTCCCCATTCTCCGCTCTCCGGCCCGGACAGCTTCACACCCTCCAGAGCGGGACGGCTCTCCAGTTCATCCAGAAACGCCAGGTACAGATCCGCGATCTGATTCGGCTCATAATGACATCCCTCCTGGCCGTTGTACCAGTCCCACTGCGGCTCGTTGATAGGTGAAATAAACTTCACCGGAATCCCTTCCCCGATAAAATGCTCCGCCACATCCATGCAGTAAGCCGCAAAGGCCGGATAGTTTTCCGGCTGTATATTGACCCGGCTGCCGCCCTCCGTCATGTGGGCAAGCCCGTTGTCCGTCAGCCACACCGGCGGACTGTTGCAAAAGAGCACCACTTCCTCCACGCCAAGCTCCGCCGCCTTCTCCAGAAACCATACGGCGCCCGCGTCTTTTGTAAAGTCATAGTTTCCCTCATCGTCCAGAAAACTCTGGGCCCTTCTGTGTGTGTCCCAGAAAGTTCCCTTCCTGCTGTCCGCGGAACCGGCTCCCACATTATACCGGTAACAGGTCAGCCCGATTCCCTCTTCTCTGTCAAAGAGCAGCATGGCGATGTCCTCTCTGGTACCTCTGCCGCTGTCGTTTACATCTTTTGTAAACTCTCCCACGTACTGACTCCACCACGCGCCGCTGGTTCCGAAACTCTCCATGGTCTGATACGTTGTCCCCTCATCCACGGTCATTTTGTGATAGTTTATCTCGGGCGTCCGGTTTTCTGTCTCCATTTCCCCGGCATCCTCCATATTTGAAGCGGTATCTCCGGCGTCTGCCGCACCACCCGCGCCGCAGCCTGCCAGCGCTGCGGACAAAATGCCCGCAGCCAGCAATATCAGTTTCTTTTTCACATCAAACCTCCATGCAACTAGCCAACCAATCCGGAATTTTCCATGTTTTCCACCAGTTTTCGCTGTCCCACCAGATAGACGATCAGCAGCGGAACCAGGAAGATCAGCACGCCCGCCTGCTTCACGGCGTCAAAGGCCAGATCTGTCGCAACAGGCACTTCATACCATGTGGTCAGCGCCCTCAGGATATAATCCTTGTTGGCCGTAATGAAAGTGGACGAGAGCAGTGTGCTCATATAGCTGCCGTTGGGGTTGAAATAATTGGTAAAATAGGTGTCTCCGTAATTCCACACAAAGGACAGGATCGCCACTGTGGAGATGATGGGCACCGCGTTGGGCAGCATGATCCGGAAATAGGTGCGGTAGAAACCACAGCCGTCGATCAGGGACGCCTCCTCCAGTTCTTTCGGTATGTTCTTAAAGAACTGGCTGAACAGGAAAATAAACAGACTCTGATTCACTCCGAACCCGAAGATGGCAAGCATGATCAGTACAATAGGGTTATTGATCAGGTTCACCTCTCCCGCCGCCGTAAACAGCTTCATAATCCCCAGCGGATTAAAATGCACAAAGTCAATGTACTGCGCCAGCAGCAGGGACTGTCTGGGGATCAGAAATACCAGAATCACCATGCCGAACACAAGCCCGCGCCCCCAGAACTTCACTCTGGCCAGCGAATATCCCACCATGGCCGAGAAGAATACCTGCAGTATCATAATACCCACCGCATACAGAATGGACTTCAGCATGGTCATAAAGCCCTGGGGCATGACCAGACGGACGGCCGCCTTGAAGCTGATGGTGGAAAACTCCTCCGGAATCCAGATCACATTGGGGTTGCCCAGATCCTCCACTGTGGAAAAAATGATGGGCACCAGACTCAGGATCGGATAAACAATGGTAAAACACAGTCCCAGTATCAGAACAATGGACAAAAACTTCACTATACCCCTCTTTGTTTTTTTCTGAAAAAGGTACAGCGCCAGGCTGGCATCCACCTCGGAATATTTTTGCTTATTTTTCATTTTTCTTCACCACCTTCCGCAGAAGCAGCGCGGCTATCGCCAGCACCAGAACCACATTCGCTATATACACCACAGACAGGGCGGAACCGATTCCGATCTTGCCCTGGCTGAACGCAAAGGAATAAGCTTCCTCCGCAATGGAAGACTTCAGGAACAGATCAACGATCGTATAGATCACCACAAAGAAAGTGATGTTCATAATAGAAGGGATTGTAACCTTCCAGAATGTCTCATATGCTGTGGCTCCCTCCATCTTTGCCACCTCATACAGGCTGGGGCTGATGGACTGCAGGGCTGTCAGGTAGACAAGGGTCTGCACACCCGCCTGGGAGATCAGCTGGAAAATATTTTCCACATACGTCATGATCGGATAGAGAATCCTTATGGGAACATTCAGCGTCCTGACCAGGAAAATGGTCACGTAGCTGCCCGAGAGCAGATTGCTGCCTGTGTCCAGCGTGGTGGAACCCGTGGTGATGGTCAGCATATCCATAACCACATCGATGCCCAGGATAATGGGCAGGAAGAACAACAGTCTGACGATGGCCCGCCCCTTGAAGTTCTGGTTTGCCAGAAGCGCCATAAACAGGCTGAATATCACGATCAGCGGCAGGCTGAGCAGCACGGTGCTGTTCTCCTCCGTAAAAAGCCGGATCATGGGGGCGCTGGCCGTGGTGACCTCCGTCTGGAACAGATCGATATAATTCTGTATGCCTACCCACTCATAGGTCATGCCGCCCGCATCCGCCACGCCGATCTTATTCAGAGAATAATAGATCGTGTTCACCAGCGGCACCATAAAAAACGCTATAAAACCAATCAGAAAAGGACTGACAAAGATAAGCCCGTGGACTTTCCACATGACCCGGAATGACAATTTCTTCTTGTTCCCCTTCATCTATCTCCCCTCCTTTATCAGATAGCTTTCCGCCGGCAGTGCCGTGCCGCCCTCCAGCGTTACGTCATATAAATTATAATTGACAATCACCACTGCTCCGCTGGCATAGGTAGTCTCATAGACACCGTCCTCCAGCACCCTGTGTCCTGTGATCTCTTCGGTTCCGATTCTGCCGCGGATGTCAGCGCATTCCTCATAAACCTCTTCAATCTTGTCTCTGAGCAGTTCAAACTGCGCAGCATAGAGATAACTGAAGTCCGAATTTTTCAGCACATCCACATTCTCCCATGTCAGCAGGAACTTGGGCCAGGATCCCAGTTCCGCGGACTGCAGCACGAAATAAGCCGCATTTCTGCTGGACAGGTTTACATCCTCCGTGGTATAGTCGATCAATCCGTTCATCACCAGCTGCTTAAAGGGAATCGTCGCCGCAAAGGTAGCATAATCGCTGCTCTCTCTGGACACATCCGTAGCTACACTGCCGTAACCGATCTTGTCGATATGCGGATTTGTCAGGGCCAGCGTCCTGTTCTGCGAAAGTCTCTCCAGATTTTCATTCAGCACATTGTTCCCCGTCTCTCCGCTGACGTAACCCTCATATCTGTAATCCGCATAATACATGCCCGCCAGATCCGATATTGCCAGGCTGTCATAGTCGCCTGCGCCCGCCAGGAATTTTTGGGTCACCGTACTCAGATATCCCGGAGACAGCAGATAATAACTGTCATGCTGTGTCCCGTCGTTTAAGGCTTTGTTCAGAATCCCCAGCACAGGCTGATAGCGGGAAAGTTCCACCTCATCGTTGGCATAGTCCCGAACCGCGTGCCTGGAAGCCCGAAAACCGTTTCCGCTCTCCCACACCTGCGTCAGGGCCACCTGCATGTAAAGGGGAATTCCATGCTCCCCGGCGTAGGACAGCGCCTTTTTCAGATTCGATTTGCTGCCGTTCTGTCCCGCCAGTCCGGCGCCCCGGTTCATCTCTCCGTTCCATCCGCCGTTAAAGGCCCCGTCATACTGCATAGAGAATTTCATGCCGTCCAGATCTTCCATCATGGCAAGCAGATTCTCATAGGTGGTCATGGAATATGCCTTGCTGTAAGGAATTCCCACAAATCTGGATGCAATGTTCAGACCGCCTACCACCTCCAGATACATCTGCGCCGCTCCGTCTCCATACTCTGCGGAAGTTCCCGTCTTCTCCGCCAGATAGGACTGATATCCTTTGGCCATATCATAATAGGTGACTCCCTTTCCGTAAAACTGGTATCTGATGGTGAGATCCAGATCCTGCATTCCCGCGTTTACCAGATAGGTACCGCTGTTTTCACTGTACTCGCCGTTGATTTTCACCCGCTTATACTGGGCCGTCTCAAAGGAGACATACGCCTTATTGTACTTGGCGCTGTCGGCGCCCGCGCTGGCCAGCTTTACATTCAGGTAAGCGGTGCGGGCTCCCTCCTCCAGTATGGCGAGAAATCCTTTCTGCGTCTTCTCCTCCGCCCCGTACATCACACCGTAGACGGGCATATACAGTTCCTCCGCATACTCGGGCATATAATAATAGTCGCTGTAAAAATCATTGTCAAAATACGGTCTCTTATAATCCGCCACATTGGCGATATAGGAATTAAATGCCATAAGTGCGCCGCTGCCGTCCGGCACCAGAATGGCGCCGTCCTCATACTCCTCCACCGTCGACGCGCCGAAATTAGGCAGCACCGCTATGCTCTGGGCCGTATAATAATCGTTGTGGTTTACGATGCTCCCTGTAGGAATATGCACTTTCAGATCGCCGTTGTCATCCAGCGTCAGTTCTACCGTCAGATCAAACTCCGCAGGTTCCGTAAAAGTTACCGTAAACTCAAAGGTTTCCGCGTCATCCATCAGCATATCCTGCGTATAACCCACCAGTTTTGTCACTTCGATCAGTTGGTTCGTGGCGCTGGTAGGGGGATTGCCCGTATAGGTAACGGCATAACATTCCTCCGTCAGACTTCTTCTGTAGACCAGCCCCAGCGTGGACAGATACCGCTCTCCCAGTGTCTTATCCAGCGCGCCGCTGTCCATCAGTGCGTTCAGTCCGCCCACAAACAGCTCTTCATAGGTTTCGATGGACATTTTCTTGGGCAGATACTCATAGAATCGATTGGACTCTCCCTCGTTCAGATTCATATCGATTCTGACGCCGTTCTCGATCTGATACAGACTGTAGGTGGAAAGAGCCGCGCTGTAATCATACGAGTTCCACTCATACAGGTTATTGTCCTCCCCCAGATAGGTCAGGGAGAGCAGCGCCAGTTCGCTTCCCGCGGTTCCTTTAGCCGCGCTGCTGAAAGTATATCCGGTGGCGTCATCCTTTACCTCCACCGTCATCTGGGCGGTGTTGATAGACAGCGTCTTTCCGCCGTTTGACGCTACCGTAACCTTTCCGGCATCCAGGCTGATCTGGCTGCCTGAAAGCGGCTGCCGGGATGCGGTTTGAGCCGGGCTTTCTTTTCCCAGGGTCCAGACCGGAATACTGACGATCACATAGACCAGCACGACCACGGCCACGATCGTCAGAGCGATTCTGCGGATCGTATGCTTGTCATAAAACTTTTTCAGGACCTTCTTGATCTTTTCGACCCTTTCTCTGATTGCCGCCATTTTCTCACTCTCCTTTCTACAGTCTTCTCAGAAATTCCTGTCCCACCGA
Source organism: Lachnospiraceae bacterium (assembly GCA_014804185.1). Lineage (GTDB taxonomy): Bacteria > Bacillota > Clostridia > Lachnospirales > Lachnospiraceae > Acetatifactor. Next base: position 22,488 of record JAAVAG010000109.1, on the reverse strand, counting down.
GACGACAAAAATTACCATCTGCTCGATCAGGGTAAAGAACAGTATCCCAAGGAACATGATAATGGCCGCCGCCACAAAGGTCAGGAAAATGGCGATCAGCGTCTTGCCGAAACCGTACTCATGGATCACGCACAGACCGGCCAGCAGCATGAAGATGGTCCAGACCGTCCCGATACCGGTGACCACATATACGATCATGGCCTCCTCCATGATGATAAAGTTACTGGCAAACACCTGGAAAATCAGGGTACACATCATGGGTACCAGCGAATAAGCCGTCACTTTCAGAATATCGGTGAGATTTCCCTTGCCGCTCAGCAGCGTAGTCACGGACCAGTTGCTGACAATAAACAGGATCAGCCCCAGAACCCACGTCATAAAGATGGAGACGCTGTTCATGGCCGCCAGATCGTTGGTATTTATGATAAAACCCGTATACTGATAGCTGACACACTGCAGGATACCGAACAACACCAGGATCAGCGCCGCCAGCGCCGTGCTGCCCTTTCCCCGGAACCTGATCTCATAAAAAGCGTCAAAGGGATGAAAGACAGCGTTCTTCAAATAATACAGTTTTTCTTTTACTATTGACTTCATTCTGTCGCCCTCCCCCTGCGGCTGTTTCGCAGCTTCATGGCCGCTTTCGCCTTAAGCTTGCTCTGCCTGTGATAGCGGATCTCGGAACCGACTACCGCCGCCACCAGCAGTATGAACAGAACCATGATAATGAGGAAATGCCCCTCCAGCCATTCTCCACGGTAGCCGTTATAGGCCTTGGAATAAAACTTCCTGTTGTTTCCCATTTCAAAGTAATACATGGCTGTCTCATAATCATCTTTCATCAGATAATTTTTGCCGATACCGCTGTAAGCACCCTCATAGTTGGCGTTCAGCGACAGCGCCTGCTGAAAGGACACCAGCGCCTCGTCCCACTTTCCGAAATAATAGCTCCTGTTACCGTCCAGAACAGACTGTCCGAAAGCCGTGGGCGCCAGAATATAAATACATTTCAGCATTGTGTCCGACACCACCAGCTTATTGTCCAGCCAGGCGATACTTGTTGGATTTTTAAACTCGCCCTTCAGATTGCCCAGGCTGCCGAAAGCGTTGAGCAGTTCCCCGTCGAAATTATACAGGAAAATCCTTCCCTTAGAGCGGTCCAGCAGGGCGTAGGTGCCGAAGTCCGTCACCGCGATATCCACAAACTGGCTGCCCGCCGAGTCGGAACCCATACTCCAGATGTCGCCGATGACATAGGTATTGCCCTCCTCCCGAAGCACGTTCTCGCCCTTGGAATTCAGGCGAAACACCATATCCGACGCGGAGGAATCATAGGTCACCGCCATGACGAACCCCTCCCCGTCCAGTGTGATATTGTTAAATGCGGGCGCATAAGTCTTGGTCATTTTCTCTTTCTGCTCATCGCTGGCGATGGATTTCCAAAAATAATCCGTCAGACTCACCATAGGGGTATTGACGCCGTAATACCCGGCAAACTCGCCTTCCCTGGTCAGCTCCAGAATTCCCTCATAGCTGGACTGCACCACCACATAGATCCGGTCCGCCAGATCTACAGTGATCTTGGAGGGCTTGAACTCCGTAACACCGATCAATTCCTCCGGAGCATTGATGATGCGCAGCAGCCCGTAGGTATCCAGATCCAGCACGACAATCCGCTTATTTCCCGTATCCGCAATATAGATCTCGCGCTCTTTCTCGTGGATATAGACCCCCTCGGGAGCGTTTAACATAATCTGATTGCCGGACTCATCCAGAGCGATCTTGCCGTCCGCCGTGCGGACCAGCTTTGTGGAATACAGATACCCTCCGCCATTGTCAAACACGTTCATACGGCTCTCCACCGTATCGATCATAAAGATTCTTCCGTCCTCGCTGGTGCACACATCGTCCGCGCCGGACAGTACAATTCCCCCCAGATTCTCCGCCGTGATAGTTCTCTCCAGCAGGAACATGGCCGGGCTTTCCTTGGCGTTGCCGTAAAAATCATAGGTATATCCGTCATACACATAACTGCTTCCGTCCGAAGCCTCCGCGCACACGGGTGTCAGCATGAGGCAGCCTGCCAGAAGCCCTGCAAGCCATTTTATTTTTTGAACCCCGTTTTTCTTCCTCATATATATAACCATGCCTTTCTCAACAATCTTCACACTAACCTTTGATACCCGATGTTGCCATGGTCTCGATCACGTTGCTCTGGGAGAATACAAACACACCGATGGGTACGATCAGCATCAGCAGAGACACTGCGGAAGCAACGCCCGTCCGTGAGATTCCTCCGCTCACCAGCTGGGACAGCACATAGCTCAGGGGCTTTAACTCCTCCGAATAAATGAATACACCTCCCGTTGTCCCCCACATCTGCTGGAAAGACAGAATCACCAGTGTGATCCATGCCGGTTTGCACAGCGGCATCACTACCTTGAAAAAGATGCCGAATTCCGAGGAGCCGTCGATCTTGGCAGCCTCCAGCATATCGTCCGGCACCTGAACCATAAAGTTTTTCATCAGGTACAGGCCCAGTGTGCCGCCCACCGCAGGCAGGATCACCGCCCAGTAGGTATCTACCATGTGCAGCGCGCTCATGATCAGATAGTTGGGAATCGCCGTCACCGATGTGCTGAACATCAGAGCATATACGATCAGATTGCTCATCAGCTTGGAACCCGGAAATTCATATTTTGCAAGCGGATAGGCCGCCAGCGATCCCAGCATAACCGTTCCGAAAGTTCCCACTCCCGTAATCACCAGGGTGTTGAATATGTAGCGGGACAGGGGAACGGTAAAATCCTCAATGATTGTGGCCAGATCCATGAAGTTATCCAGTGTGGGATTCTCCACGATCAGCCTTGGCGGATACATGAAGATTTCCGAAAACGGTTTGAAAGCGCTGGTCAGTGTATACAGCAGTGGAAACAAGCTGAAAATACCGAAAAAAGCCAGCACCACAAACAGCACCACATCGCCTCCGATGCTTCGGTTGCGCCGCTTGAATTTCCTGCGATAATACTTATTTTTAATAAATGCGATTATCTTCATCTTCTACCTCCTGCCTGTCGCTTGCTAACCCAGTTTTCTCAGCAGTTTCTGCACAAGGATATTACAGAACAGCATGATGAAAAACAGGATGACCGCTATGGTACAGGCGTATCCCAGTTCATAACGCACGTTACCGAAGTCATGCAGATGCGTCAGAATCGTATGTCCGGCGTAGCTGACGGACGGGAAGCCCACCAGGTCGATGGACAGCTGGGAAACCGACAGGGAACTGGTGATCTGCATCACCGCGCCGAACATCAGCTGCGGTTTCATGGAGGGCAGAATAATATACCACAGTTCCTGCCAGCGGTTCTTGATGCCCTCCACGCTTCCGGCCTCCAGCAGGGATTTATCCAGACTCTGGAACCCGGCGATAAAGGTGAGGAAGCTGACGCCCAGACTCAGCCACAGCTGAACCAGGATCAGGATCGGCATCACATACTCCTTTGTCACCAGCCATGTGACGGCCTCGCGGATGACACCCATCTTCAGAAGCCACGCATTCACCCATCCGTAAGAGTCCGACGAGAACAGCAGCTTCCACACCAGGTAAGCGTTTCCGGAGATGGACGGCGCATAGAATACCAGCGTCATCACCGCCCTGGGAATCCTGGGCAGGTCGTTTACCATCCATGCGAACAGAAAGCACATCATATAACTCACAGGCCCAGTCACAATCGCGAAAAAGAGCGTATTTTTTATGGCTGTCAGAAAGATCGGGTCATACACGATCAGTTTTACATAATTTTCAAGTCCGGTAAATTCCGGCGCCTCCACCATGTTAAAGGTGGTAAAACTCAGGAAAATCGCCACCAGCACAGGCAGCAGGGTGAATATGATAAAGATGACGGCAAACGGCGCAATCATCATATATTTGTATTTATGCTTCCTCCAGATCACCCCTATGGATTCCTTATAGGCCTTATCGTTTTCCTGGACCTTTTTTGTTCCACTGTTCGCCATCTTCACTCACTCCCTTCCAATGTAGACAGATGCAGTTCCTTGCGTTTTCTGTCAAGTTCCTCGTTTATGTCCTTGACATTCAGATACAGCGTCTCTCTGGGATTCGCATGATCCGACACCACATCGTTAAAAGCATACTGCACCATACGGGTCGTCATGTAATTGCCCGGAACTGCCGGAATACCGCTGGTATGCTCAAACTGTCCCAGCAGACTCTCTAGTTCCACATTGCTCCAGGGCAGCTGGCCAAGCACCTGGGGATCCGCCGCGGCATATCTGGCGCTGGTTCCCATCAGCGCTTCCAGGGAATTGGCAAAGGAGAGTTGTGTCTCCGTACCGGTCCACCACTGCAGGAAAGCCCATGACGCGTCCACGTCTCTGCTTGCGCTCATGATCACCGACTGCACGGTATCCACTACGAACTGATTGTCCAGACTGCCGTCCTCCTGCCGTACCCCCGGCATGGGATGGAAGCTCCACAGTCCCTTGATCTCCGGCGCAAAAATCTCCAGCGCGTTGAACATCGTATAATTGATCACTCCCACCGGTACCTCCCCGGTTCTGAACCGGTTGGCAAAGTCAAGCTGCACAGCCAGACCATAGCTGGTAAAGAAGTCTGTGTAATTCTTAAACGCCTCCATGGCCTCATCGGAAGCCAGGCCGCTCTCAATTCCGTAATCATTGTTTTCGCCCAGATAAACGTCTCCGCCGTTCTGCAGTACAAGGGATTGGTAGAGATGCATATTGTAATCGATGGAAGTCCCGATCAGAGAATTCTCCGTCTGCTGAACGTTGGGTATATATACATTATAATTGTTCTTCTGCAGTTCCGGGATCATCTCCAGCAGTTCCACCCAGGTCTCCGGCGCTTTCAGGCCCAGTTCCTCCAGAATATCGTCCCTGGTAAAGAGCATCATAAAGGTGGCCTGCTCGGGAATTCCATACACTCCTCCCTGGAAAGAGGCGGAATCCAGTGTGCTCTGATAAAATCTCTCCGTGGCCTTGCCATATCCCTCCAGCTTGGAGAGATCCACAATAGCGTTCCGCATGGCAAAATCCTGCAGAGTTCCCTGCCCCAGTCCGATGACCACATCGGGTCCGTTTCCCGCCAGAGCCGCCCGCAGCACCACGTCCACAGGGATCAGCTGCAGGTTCACCGAAATATCCTGATTGGGCGTGAAATCCTCATCGATCATATTCTGGATCATCTGCGCCTGCTCCTTGCCGTAGGATGCCAGCCACACCTTGATGGACTTCTCTCCGCTTCCGGTATCCTCCGAAATCTGACTGTCCTTTACCACAAAGGTGGAGAAAAACCTTACCGTGCCGTTCCACAATCCTGCCCAGAAAGAATCCTGCGCGGGAGGAAGTTCGCTTCCCGGCGCCGACACCACCAGATAATCCACCTCCAGGGGCATATCCGCCACATTCACAAGCCATGTGCCCAGGGCGGAAATATTATTCTTTAACTGATTCAGTTCCTCCGTTACCCCCTCAGGATCCTCCGCCAGCCGCTGGGCCTGGGTGGCCATTTTTTCCAGAAGAGTGGTATTCTCACCCTTTTCTCCGGTGATCTCCACGATCTCATTCACGATTTCGGTCAGAATCCGGTTCTGTTCCTCCATCTGTTCCGTAAACTCGGGTATATTCTTTACGATCTCATAGTCGATAAACTTGCTGGGCGCCTGACCGGTCAGCTGTATCACTTTCAGATACAGGCGGTTCAGTTCTCCCATGCTCTCCTCCACCTGTGTGATAATGCCTCCCATAGGCCCCATCACATTCTCCAGAGTGATGGTGTTTTCCCCTGCCACAAGATGAAACAGATAGGGATTTCCCTCTTCGTCCGCCACCGTATAGCAGTTCATTCCGCTCTGATAAGAAAATCCGATGGACATCATCTCCGCGTAAGGCACTTCCCCGTTGACATAAAGCCTGCGGCAGCTGGTGACGCCGCGGTTTCTGTTCTGTCTTCCCTTAAAGGTCAGTTCATACAGCCCCTCCTCTTCCACATTCACCACCCACGTGATGGAATCCCCCGGTTTGGACCAGTTTGCCGCACCGATGGTGTTATACACGATGTGATAGGGATGATACGGCTCCAGAGAACTGTCGGAATAGTTCTTCTGAATATTGATGGAGGACGAACTCTTCACGATTCCCGTAGTTGCGCCCTCTCTGCGCTCCGCCTGTCCCACCAGATTTTCTCCGGTATAGACCGCATATGTATTTTTCAGCTCCTGTATGGCATCCGCATAGGCGGGAATTTCCTTCATAGCCCTGAATGTCAGGGAGGTAAATTCCAGCGGCTCCTTGATCACCTCAAAGGAAATGCTGTGGCTGCCCGCCTCCAGATAGAAAATCAGGGGCTCATTGTTCCGTCTCTCATAATCCTCAACAAACCATGCAACCTCGGAATAAATCTCATAGCTTCCGGGGCGGATCTCATTGTCATTCTTAATCTTTATATCCTCGTCCGCCCAGTATCTGCTGATCACAACCTGGGACAGAGCGTCATACGGGATCTCACCGTCTATGTAAATTTTTCTCTGAATATCGGAAGTGGTTCCCGGAAGCGCGATATAACCCAGTTCCAGATTATAAAATCCCGCTTTCCCCACCTTAAAGTTCCAGGTAATCGTACCGTTGTCCTCGGTAATGATTCCCTCTTCCCCCAAATAAGCCTCCATGCCGCCGGAGGTCTTGTAATCCGTAATATTGACCTCGACCACATCTTCCGACAGCACGCCCTCATATCCGTTTCCGGAAAGATACTGCTGATAACTCTCCTCATAAGAAACCACACCGGCCTGCGGCACGGCATTCTCCCCCTGTTTGGAACTGCTATTCAGCATAAGCCCTGCGGCCAGAAGCAGTAGGACAGCCAGGACAATGCAGCCTCCTATTTTCATAATTCTGCCAGATTTCATAAGCCTACCTCTCTCAGTTCTCTGTTTCCGTTAAATACTGCTAAAATTTCAGTCAATAAGGGCAGGAAGCATCCTGCCGCCTGCCCTTATGTTGTCTCTGTATCTTTGTGCCGGATCTGCTCGATTTCTATTCGTTTTATTCCGCCGCAGCCACTGTGACTTCCACCGTGATATCAGCGGTGTTGCCCGCATAGTCGGTCACGGTCAGCTTCACATTGTAAGCGCCCGGTGTGGTCGTATCCAGTTCGGACAAATCAGCCGTAACGCTGCTCTTGATGTCCAGTCCGTCCGCATCCTCCGCGGTCTCCAGATAGTCGCTCCAGTTAATGCCGGAGGTTTCGGTATTTACCGCGATCTCAGGCAGTTCCCCCTTGGCCGCAACAGTGGGAGCCTCGGTGTTGTCCGGATCATATACCGTCACATTGATCTTCTCTTCTTTTTCATTATCAGACTTGTCAGAAACCTTGACAGCCACAGCTTTCTCGTAAAGTCCCGGTGTGCTCAGATCCAGATCATCGCTGACCGTGATATTGTCCGCCGTAACATTGATCACGCCGTCCACGCCGTCCTCTGCGGTAAAGTACTGTGTCCAGTCCACACTGGAAGCATCCGTTCCCGCGGCGAGAACCGCATTCTCTTTGGTCACGCTGGGAGCCTGGTTATCATTAACGCCCTCCGTCTTCAGGATTGCAGCGATCTCATCCGTCTTGTTGGTCAGGTTAGACAGGTTTGCCTTGATGGCCACATCGTAGGAACTCATGCCCTCTACGCCCATCAGGGATTTGCCCAGGATCTCTGTCCACTGATTGTGGTTGCTGCCGTCCTCCCACAATCCCATCAGGTTAGCATAGTTGGTGTTGATATGTCCCTGAATGAAAGTATAGCAGTCAATCAGCGCATCGCCGTAATTTTCATTGTAGAGATCCACACCGTAATTGGCCACATCGGACAGCGCCGCAGCCGCCTGATAATCCGCCACGCTGTCCACCCCTGCCAAAGCCTTGTAATAAGTCTGCCAGTAGAGAATATAGGACTTCAGGGCAAGTTCTGTCTTCTCCGGGCTGACGCCTTTCAGAACGGCTACACTGTTGCCGCCGTTGGTGCTCTGCATATAAGTATCGCTGTCCAGGGTCGCATCGTCCGGCATAGGCCAGGGAATAATGCCGATGCTCTCACCCCGCTCTGCGCATCCGTCCGCATACCATGCGACATTCCATCCGGGAGCGTCGGTAAACACGGTGGCTCCGCGTCTGAAGTCATCGCCGCCGCGGCACCACTCGGGCACATAGCCGTTGTCATACAGTCCGCAGTTGGTCAGCAGGTTAGCGTCCATCAATTCTTTGATAAAGTTCACCGCCTCAATGGCCTCATCGGAATCGGCGGAAACACTGCCGGCGAAGATCGCTCCGCCGTTTGCATGTACGGCAGCCAGACCCGCATAGCGGAAATCGGTTTCATAAGCCTGCACATAATCATATACCGCTCCGTCCGGGCCATCCACATTTGCGTAGTACGCCTGAACTTTCTGCAGATAATCCTTGAAATTGCTCCAGGTCCACTCACCCTTTTCAAACAGATCCGTAGGGTAGATAGTCTTGCCGTTTTCATCTTTCAGGGAATCCACCGCTTCCAGCATGGTCATATTAACGATCAGCGGGAAAGAGGTCATTCCAAACTCATTGTTCAGCAGGTAGTATCCGCCGAACAGGGAATCTTTCAGCATCCAGGCTGCTTCCTCATCCTCAAACAGGTTCGTATATGGACTCAGATCCTGCAGCACGTTCTGTGACAGAATGGTGGGCTCCACACCGCCCCACAGAAGCGCCAGATCACAGATAGGATCGCCAGCCAGCACGCTGGTCATCAGATCCGACTGCACATCTACAGGATACTGCAGAAACTCAAATTCTACATTATATGTATCTTTGACCGCCTGCAGTGCCGTCAGAGCAGCCTGTCTGTTGGTCTCGTTCATGGTGTACTCCCCGGTCACCTCGTCCGTGTGGTTGGGATCCAGTTCAGGTACCCAGTGTGTGCCGTAGCGGATCACTACCGGCTCTCCGGAAGGGGTATCACTCTCAGGAGTGCTGTCGCTGGGCTGCTCGCTGGTGGGCGTCGAATCACTCGGTGTGTTCGGAGTATCCGGCGTATCGTCACCGCAGGCTGCCAGTGAAAAAGCCATGACCGCACTCAAAATAAGCGCCAAAACTTTCTTTTTCATAATTATCCTCCTTATTTTTCATTCCGGTTGTTCAATTTGCATATAAAATCAATTCTGCAACCGGTTTCATATTTTCATAATAATAATTGCGTGTATTTTTGTCAATACAATTTTTATGCCTTTTCACACATTCGGCATTTTCAACATGATTAATGTGTAAATTTTGTCTATTTTATATACCGCATAGGAAAATATCTGAAACCGATTTCTTTGTTTTCTTAAGCGTATCTTCCTCACTGTTCGCACAATTTTCATGTTTTTCCTTTCTGATGATTGAAATAAATTTCTTTTTGTTTATAATAAAAATAGGATTTTACAGATTCAGACAAGAGGAAACAAAGATGGATGCATTACGCTTTTCTGAAGAGAGAAAAATCACGATCTATGATATCGCCAAAGAAGCCGGAGTGTCCGCCTCCACGGTGTCGCGAGTACTGACAAACGCGCCCGGCGTCCGCAAGGACAAGAGAGAACTGGTACAGAATATTATTGATAAATACAGTTTCCGCCCCAACGCGCTGGCAAAGGGACTGTCGGAGACAAAGCGCCAGGTGATCGGCATCATCATGGCCGATGTGCGCAACCCCTATTACGCCGGTCTGTTTGTGGCCTGTGAACAGGCCGCCAGGAAGTACGGCTATTCCCTTTTGCTGGAGAACTCTCTGGGACTGCTGGAAAACGAGATGGAGCAGCTTTCCCTGATGGAGGAACAGCGGGTGGACGCCGTTATTCTGGTGGGCGGCCGTGTGGACGATCTTAATTCCAATACGGTTTTTGTGGAGAAAGTGAATCAGGTCTCCAATTTTGTCCCTGTCATCCTGGCAGGCAAGCTGGACGGCACCTCCTGCTCCCGGGTTCAGATCAATGCCATCCAGACCATGGATCTGATCATGGAGCACCTGATCTCTCTGGGGCACACCGAGATCGCCATTCTGGGAGGTTATGATCACGTGGCGGCATCTTTCGAAAAACGCCAGCGCTACAAACAGCTTCTGTCCAGGTATCAGATTCCCTATCGGAAAGAATTCTGCGAGACCTATGGCGGATATGACTATGAGACGGGATATCTGCGGATGAACGAACTTTTCGCCGCCGGCAGCGTTCCCACCGCGGTCATCGGAATCAACGACTATGCCGCTGTCGGGGCCATGAACTGTATTCTGGAACACGGGCTGCGCGTGCCGGAGGATATTTCCGTGGTCGGTTTTGACAATACCGACATCTGCAATATGACCAACCCCAGACTGACCAGTGTGGACTACCACTATGAAGCTTTCGCGGAGAAACTGGTGGCGGCCGCGGTAAACGCGCATGGGGATACCGGCCTGCCCGCCCTGCAGCTGATCGAATCACAGCTGGTGGTGCGTGGCTCTACGGGACCTGTAAAATAATCGGTTGTCACACCACCTGCGTAGCAGGTGGTGTTTTTATATTCCTTTTCGGATCCCTGCATCACTATTACAGCAGAGTCCTGAGTTCCTTCAACGTATCAGCAAAGACAGAAACTGTATCCAGCACCGGCTTTGGCGTTGCCATATCCACTCCGGCAATCCGCAGCAGCTGTATGGGATGATCCGAACCGCCGGCAGCCAGGAAGCGCCGGTAATCGGCTACGGCCGGGGCGCCCTCCGCAATAATCCTTTTTGCGATACTCATGGATGCCGAAATGCCGGTGGCATACTGGTACATATAAAATGCCCGGTAGAAGTGGGGAATCCTGGCCCACTCGCAGGAGAGGATATCGTCTACATGCAGAGCGCTGCCATAGTATAACTCGTTTAATTCCCTGTGCAGCCGGCACAGCTTTTTCGGCAGCAGGGGACTTCCCGCCTCCACCCATCTGTGCGTCTGATGCTCAAAGTCCGCAAACATCGTCTGGCGGTAGAAAGTAGAGCGGATATCATCCAGCCGCTTGGAGAGCAGCAGCGCCTTTTCCTGCCGTGAGGCCGTATGGTTGTACAGATACTCGCTGAGCAGCTGCTCATTCAGGGTAGAAGCCACCTCGGCGCAGAAAATACTGTAACCCGCATAAATAAAGGGCTGACTCTGATTGCTGTAGTAGCTGTGCATTGCATGGCCGAGTTCATGGGCCAGAGTGAACACATCGTCCAGAGTACCGGTAAAATTCAGCAGCACATAGGGATGATGTCCGTATGCACCGGTACAGTAAGCGCCCGAGACCTTGTTCTCCCTGGGCGCCACATCGATCCACCGTTCTTTCATCGCCCGCTCCAGCACCTGTACATAATCTTCGCCCAAAGGCGCCACGGCCTTTTTCACCAGGTCACAGGCCTCCTCAAAGCTGTAACGGCGGTCAGTTTCCTCCACCAGGGGCACGAAGAGATCAGAGAAATATAACTCCTCCAGCCCCAGCTTTTCTTTCCGCAGAGCCACATATTCCTGCAGCGGTGCGGTGTTTGCCCGGACGGTGGAAATCAGGTTGTCATATACCTCCTCCGGAATATGATTTGCCGCCAGTGAACTTTCCCGTGCGGAGGAATAGTTCCGGCTCTTTGCGCTGTAAACGTCATTTTTTACCGATCCATAATAAATCGAACTCAATGTGTTGATATGCTTCCGGTAAGTCCCCAGCAGTCCCTCATAATAGGTTTTTCTGAAACTCTGGTCCGAATGGGAGAGCGCCTGGCGATAATGAGTTTCATCCGCTTTATAAGTCTCTCCCTCCGGCGTTTTCACCTCCGGAAATTCCATGTCATTTACTGTAAGATCATTGAACACCTTGCGGAAAGAGCCGCCCAGATTGTTCATCCGCACCATCAGCCCTTCCATCTCGTCGGAAAGTACATGAGCCTTACGCTCAAAAAAATCCTCGGCAAAATGCTGATACAGTTTCAGTTCCGGCTGCTGCTGCGCGTACCGGAGAAAATCCTCCATCGAATACGCCATCAGTTCCGGCGCCAGAAATGACAGCGACTCCCCGATCTCCGTATACCGGTTGGAGGCAAGTTCATAAAGTTCCTTCGCCGCCGCGTCAGACATATCCTGGTCAAAGTTGCTGTGGGCAAACACAGACAGCCGGGACAGGCTTTTGTGCAGCGCCTCATACTGACGGGCCGTCTTAAGCAGCGCCTCCGCGTCCCCGGCAGCAGAGCCTTTCCGCGCCGCCAGCGCCTTTGCCATTGCAACCGCCTGTTCCATTTCTTCTTTCCACTGCTGATCTTCCGGATACATTTCCCGCAGGTTCCAACAGTATTGCACCCCGGTTAAATCTTCCATAATTTTCTCTCCTTTTCTCAAAGCATCGTATTTGTTTTTTCACACGCAACTTATAAAACCCGGCTTGCCTGGCAAGCCGGGTTTCATTGTATTTATGGTTCAGATTCAGTCCTGTACGTAAGGCATCAGCGCAATGTGGCGCGCGCGCTTGATCGCAACCGTCAGCGCTCTCTGATGCTTTGCACAGTTTCCTGTGATTCTCCTGGGAAGGATCTTGCCTCTCTCGGAGATGTACCTTTTCAGCTTGTTGGTGTCCTTGTAGTCAATGACATTGTCCTTGCCGCAAAATACACAAACTTTTTTTCTTCTGCGCATGCCGCCTTTTTTTCTCATAGGCGCATCTGCTTTGTCCGCTTTATTGTATGCCATGTCAGTGCCTCCATTCTCTCAAAATAAAATAAGTGAATCAGTTAAACGGCAGTTCTTCGTCAATACCGTCCGGAATGTTCATAAATCCGTCTACCGCTCCGGAAGGCTCCGGCCTGCGGTAGCTGCCTGTGCCTGAATAGTTCCCCTCGCCCGAGGAGGAAGCATTCTTGCTCTCTGCAAACTCCTGGTCGTCCACAATCACTTCCGTGGTGTAGACTTTCACACCGTCCTTGTTGGTGTAACTGCCGGTCTGGATGCGTCCGGAAACAACCAGTTTGGTCCCTTTATGAAAATACTTTTCCGCAAATTCGCCCGACTTGCCAAATGCCACACAGGGAATAAAATCCGCTGTATTCTCATCTCCGCTGTTTCGGAAATTTCTCCGGTCCACGGCAAGCGTGTACCTGGCGATAGCCAATGCATTTTCCCCCTGTGAATATCTCACCTCGGGATCCCTGGTCAAACGTCCCATAAGAATAACTTTATTCATTATCTATCTCACTTTCTGTACAGCCAGATAGCTTCATCCGGCATATACTATGCCTCGTTCTGTTTCACTACTAAGTATCTGACAACATTGTCCATAATGCGGACGCGGCTTTCGATCTCGGCCGGCGCGCTGCTGTCAGCATCGAACTGAATGAAATAGTAGAACGCTTCTCTCATCTTCTGAATCTCGTAAGCAAGCCTCTTCTTACCCCATTCATCAACGTTCGTGATCGTTCCGCCGAATCTCTCGATCAGAGCCTTGCATCTGTCCACAACTGCCGCTCTCTCATCGTCTTCGATCTTAGCATTCACAACAACGGCTAATTCATACTTGTTCATGCTTCATTTACCTCCTTCTGGTCTCTGGCCCCTGCTTTTCAGGAGCAAGGAAAATATATCACGGTGAATTATGATACCACATAATCCATAAATTTTCAAGTATTTTGTGAATATTCAGGAAACAATCTCTCTCAGATTTTTTTCCACCAGCTTTCTGGCGATCATAATCTGATGCCCGCATCCTCTGCACCTGAGCCTGAAGTCCGCGCCCACGCGGAGCACCTCCCACTCATGGCTCCCACAGGGATGCTGCTTTTTCAGCTTTATGATACTGCCCACCCCAATCTCCATCTCCACTCTCCCTTTCCGCCGCGCCTGCCGCCTGCTCAGATACTGTCCAACACCTCGCCGATGCTCTCCTGTATCACCAGATCCGCAATGTGGTCTCTGGGCGTGGAGGACTTGTTGATCAGGATCAGATGCTGCCCTTCAAAATAGTCAATGAGTCCCGCCGCAGGATACACGGCAAGCGAAGTTCCTCCTATAATAAGCGTTTTTGCCCTCTGGATCGCCTGTACTGCCCGGGTCATGATGCCGCCGTCCAGTCCCTCCTCATACAGCACCACATCCGGCTTAACGCGTCCGCCGCATTTGGAACAGACCGGTACGCCCTTCGTATTTATTATGTACTGCAGATCATAAAACGCATGGCATTTCTCGCAGTAGTTGCGCAGGACGGACCCGTGAAGTTCCAGTACGTTTTTGCTGCCCGCCGCCTGATGCAGGCCGTCAATATTCTGAGTGATTACCGCTTTCAGCTTCCCCTCCGCCTCCAGCTGTGCCAGCTTTCGGTGCGCCTTGCCGGGCCTGGCGCCTGGAAAGAGCATTTTGTTGCGGTAAAACCGGTAAAATTCCTCCGTATGGCGCATGTAAAACGTATGACTCAAAATTGTCTCGGGAGGATAGTCATATTGCTGATTGTACAGTCCGTCCACGCTCCTGAAATCCGGTATGCCGCTCTCCGTGGAGACACCTGCGCCTCCGAAAAACACAATATTGTCGCTCTCCTCCACGATTTTCTTCAGTTGTAAAATCTTCTCATCCATTTCCAGTCCCTCCCCCTGTGGATTCATTTTATGTCAAAATGCCTCTGGCATTTCGATCTCTACATATTTCCAAACAGATAATCCTTCACGATTCCGAAAAATTCCCGCAGCATATTGTTGGGCTGCAGAAACGGATACGCCGGCGCCGCAATACCGCAGACATCCCTGTATCCGGCCTCCATGGCGATATGCACGGCCCTGTAGATATGGAAATTATTGGTCACAATACCCACCCTGTCCTTTTCCTTATCCAGGTAGTCACTGCTGAAAGCAATATTCTGTGTAGTATTCCGGGAACGGTCCTCCCGTATGATCCTCTGCGGGTCGATCCCCTTTTCCACCAGATACTCATACATTCCCTGAGCCTCCGTGTCCGGCTCGTTGCTTCCCTGTCCTCCGGATACGATCACCTTTGTCTCCGGATTCTCCGTCAGGTAATCGCAGGCCTCGTCCAGCCGCAGCTGCAGTACCCGGCTGGGTCCCGTCGTCTTCAGCTGCGCTCCCAGCACAATGATATAATCCAGGTTTTCCCCTCCCCGGGCAAAAAATCCGCTGATCACCAGCCCCTCCACAAACAGAAAGCAGAGCAGGCCCAGCACCGCACAGATTCCCGTTCCCCTGCGCAGCCACACAGGCAGCGAATCCACAATACCTTTTTTGCTGGCAAAAGTCCACAGGAGCAGCACCGCCCCCGCAATCAGCCATATGAAATAAAAGTTAGTCCCGTGCCCCGCATAAAGTTCGATCCCCAGAAAATAAAGAATAAACAGAATCCCAAGAATCAATACCGCTGTTTCTGTCATTTTTCTGCGCCTTTCCTTTTTGTCACGCCTTTCTTTTTTCATTTCTCCCTCCCGGCCCGCAGTACCGCAAAGGACAGCGGCGGCAGCACGATTTTATTCAAATCCGTATATTCCCGCTCATAAGGTGCGATTTTCTCCGGCGCTTCCATACTGTTGCAGGCGTCCCGCTTCGGGCCTGTCAGGATCAGGGCGCGCACTGCGCACCCGACTGCTGCCTCACCGCAGAGCGCCAGTTCAATACCCCTCTCCTCTTCCGCAGAGTTGACGATCTTGACAATGATCTCTCCACTCTTCTTATCCAGGCCGGCGCTGCAATAAAGCCCCGTCTCCCGTGCCTTTTTGTCTGTACCGTGCAGATCAAGCGTCACATCCCCCATATTGCAGGCGAACATTTTCTGCACATAGTAGCTGGGACTTCCATAACAGGATGCCCCGTTAAACCAGATCATATCCGGGGACCACTGGGCATATCCCAGTCTTGCAAACAGCGGCGCATAGGAGGCCAGCCAGACCACATCCGCGTTCCGCTCCACACCGGTGAGAAACGCCGCCTCCGCCAGCGCGCCCTCCAGCGTGTTCGCCTCCGGCATATTGAAACCGCTCCTGGGATGAGCCGCGTATTCCCCGGAAAATACTTTCACCTCCCTGGGATAATCGTCATAAAAATCCACATGTTCATAAAGCCATTCCGGTTTTACATAATAATGCTCATCCACCGCATATACGAAATTTTCCTGCTCCCTGTGGGAATGGTAGAACTCCCATGCCCGGGTGTATCTCTCGGAGGTGACATCCGGCCCTGCCGAACCGATCAGCCGGATCTGCGGCGCTGCCTCATGGACCGCTTTTTCAAAAATCTCATAGCGCTCAAAAAAATCCGCTTTTTCCGTCTGCCACTGCTCGTTCCCGATCCCCAGCAGCGTAAGGCCGAAAGGCTCCTCATGTCCCATTTGGGCGCGCACGGCTCCCCAGCGCGTATCCGCGCCGCCGTTTGCAAATTCAATCAGATCCAGCGCATCCTGCACAAATTCCCGGAAAGCCCCGCTTTCGATTCCCACCATCTCATCCGACTGATACTGGCAGGCAAATCCCACGTTCAGCACCGGCAGCGGCCTGGCCCCAAGCAGCTCGCAGAGCAGGAAGTATTCATAGTATCCCATGCCCAGCGTCTGATTATAATGGCTATATACGCTCTCGTACCCGTTTTCTCTGTTATTGCCGTGCACCGCCCAGCGGTTCCAGTTGTTTTTCCGCGCCCACACCGGTTTCAGGCTGTCCTTGAACCGGTAGCGGTTCGCCAGGGTATTTCCCTCCACGATACATCCTCCGGGAAACCTCAGAAAACCGGGATGCAGTTCTTTCAGCATGTCAAACAGATCTCTGCGGAAAATGCCCGCCACGGCATCCCCGGGAAACAGTGAGATAAAATCGAATTCCACTACCCCCGCCTCCGACAGGCACAGGACAAACGCCGCCTGCTCCGCATCCTGCCAGGCGCGCAGCACCGCTTCATATCTGCGGAAATGGTTGTAAGTCTCCTCCTGCCCCTCCGCCGCGGAAATACTTGCCTGTGCGCAGCGCACACCGTCCTTTTCCACAAAAGCATCAAAACAGCCCTGGAACCTGACGCAGCGCGCCCAGAAAGTAAGCTTATATTCCATGTCCTTTTTGAGATAAACGCCGTCATAAGCCTTGTTTTGGATGCCCTCCCCGGCTGCCCGCGTCTCCAGCCGCATATAGTAAGGATTCTCTTCGCTGTGGGGACTGCCGGAAACGCAGTGCGCTTTCAACCCCGCTCCTGCAGGATATACCTCCCACGCGTAACCACCGTCATATTCCGTCTGATAATCGCAGGAATCTCCCGACGCTTTCAGAAACGCAAAGGATCTGTTTTCCAGCATCTCCGCATACAGACCACCGTCCGCAGCGTAATTGATATCCTCAAAAAACAGCCCGATCATCCCGTTCTGTATCTGTGCCTTTTCCTCTTTTCCGATCTCTAACCGCATTTGCTCCATCCCTCTTTTTTCCGTTATTTGCCCGACTGCACACGGGACACCCCGTCATGCGCTCCGTCCTTTGTCTTTCTATTATACAGGAAAAGCCCGGAAAAATACAGCCATAATACAGATTTTTCCAATGCCTGCCCGCCGCCTGTTTTTAGCGAAACGCAAAAACAGCGGGGTTTACCATTCCAGGTAAAATCCCGCCGTTTATACAGAAGAACCGTCTCTCATCCCTTAAAGTCGTATCTTCCTGTCGCCGCATTGTAGGTTGTTCCGGACGCTGTGTACTGGCTGCTCAGGCTGTCTCTGTTGGCCTGCGCATTATCCGAAATCCGCGTCGCCAGAAATGAAGTTTTCTTTATGAAATCCGAGGAACCTCCGAGTACTTTCTCCAGTTCATCCACATCCGCCGCATGCAGCTTCTCCTCGTCGATTCCCAGGGTTCCGTTCTTCGTCACGGTGATCCCGATGCTGCCCAGATCCTCGCTGTTTTCCAGGGCCGCGTCTTTCAGCATCTGGCGGTAATAATCGTTCAGAGGCCCGCTGTTGGATTTCAGCGCCGAGGCCGTGTCGTTATACTGCTCCACAAGTTCCTTTATGGCGTCATAAATTTCCTGATTGCTGCCGCTTTCTTTGGCTTTTGCAAATATGGATTTTTCTCCCTCGCCCGCGAAAATGTCCGCCTTTTTCTGCAGTTCATCCGCCTCTTTACCCAGCTTCTCATAGCCGCTCTTTTTCGCCTTGTCCGCCGTGTTGTTTCCCTTATTGAGCGCGTTGAGAAGCGTGTTTTTTGTGGTGGTACTGTTCATGCCGTTTAAAAGCGTGGTGCTGTTAACCGCAGTAAGCCCCGCTTTTCTGGCGGATTCATTCAGTATGTTTGTCGTTATCCTCATGCTGTTCCTCCTTGCTTTGCGGCTCTTTGGCGCGCGATATATGTTCCCGGTAAGTCCTCACAAAATCCCGGTATTTGTATTTGGAAACGGGCAGAACCTCCCCGTTCTCCATAGATACCTCCGTGCGTCCGTACCGCTTTACACACCGCAGGTTGACCAGATATCCCTTGTGTATCCGAAAAAATCCGTCTCCGAGCATGGTCTCCAATTCACCGATCTTACCGTAGCATTCTGTCTTTTCGCCCCCCGCGCAGAGAATCACCTTGCGGTTATTGCTCTCAATATAACAGATCTTCTCCGCCGGTACATTCCTTATGCCGTCTCTGTTTCGGATCTGAACTTCTTTTTCGCCCGTCGGATTTTTGTAAGCACATGGATGTCCGCCGCCGCAAACTGTTATGCTCAATTTGCTTTCCCTCCTGCGTAAAATTCTTTACACATTTTATATCGGCAGAAGTTTCAAAGAAATTCCCCAAATGTTGTGACTGGACAGCAGAATGTAGTAACCGGAACAGCTTCTCCGAATACATCCGGCTTCAGCCCCTGTGAGCATGGATTTCCATCTCATATCTCCCGCTTTGTGGTATTGATGTAATATTTCATCTCCGTATTCAGCAGCGCCGCCAGATAACAGAACGCGCTGTTGGATACGATCATCCCCTTACATCTGCTCATCAGCTGCATATCGATATAATTCTTCCCCTGTACATTGCCCTCCACAAAGGTAATATTTTCAAACTGCCCGAATCCCATTTCCTCCTGATGCTCCTGGCACCAGGATATATCATCGGAAAACACGAACAATTCCCATTTTCCCGAAACGCCCTCCAGGAATTTTTCAATACGGTTCTGATATATCCTGGGATCCATGGCCCATCCCAGCGTCACATAATCTCCCCGCCTGACATGAATGGACACCGAATTAGTCTTCTGTATCCGGGCAAGATACTCCCGGTTCCTGCGGTCTGTGATCTCCGGAAAACGGAAAATTTTCAGCATCTCTTCCCGGTATGCCGCAAACCACTTATTATTGATCCAATAGCCGTGATAATAAAGATCGCCCTCCACATCCAAAATCTCCGGGAAGTAGCCGTTGCTGGGAATCACCGCCACTTCCCCCCAGAAAGGGTTAAATTCCATGTAACCGCCGCCCACCTCGGACACCATCCGCATCTCAATACCGTTTTCACACAGAATCTGAGGCACGCTTTTGCCCGCCTGGCGCTGTGCCAGAATATATCCCCAGACCTCCTCGTCGAAACATTCACTGAGCATATGAGTTTGTATTTTGAACACTTTATCCAGTTCGTAGCCATTGTGCACCGTGTTCAAAGCAAAATAAGTATCATCCAGATACATGATCTCCCCGGGATGCGACAACTCATAATATTTTGCAAAAATATACTGGAACGCCTGATTGGCAAGCCCTCCGTTCAGAAATTGAATTTTCATCCCCGCTTTAATTTCTCCCTTATCTGCCGGATTTCCTCATCATCAGGCAGAAGCGCCTGCAGTTGATCCGCCACGGCCAAAGCCGCCTCGCTCTGTCCCGCGTCTATGAGTATCCGTAGTTTTCCCTTGATCTGTCTGGCGAGCACCTGCAGTTCCCCGGACGCCTGTTTTGCCTCCTGCTTCTGCCGCTCCATCTGCCCGCTCATCCAGTGCAGATACCGCTTCATTACATTGTCCACTCCCGGCAGCAGTTTCCGAATTTCTTTTACGGTCTGCACTGCCCGGGCATAATTTCCTGTACCCACATCCTCCAGCATGCTCCCGATGCGGTATGCCGCCTGATAATCCGCGGGAAGTACATCCGGCGTCTGCAGAATCACATCCGGCAGATAGATTCTCTCACACTGCGCAGTCTGGCATTCCACATATTGCTCCAGATCGTCCGCGATCTCACGAATCAGACGGTTTTCCGCATCGCCGCCTGCGCTTTCGCCCGCCTCTCCCGTACCGGCCTTACGCTTTGCACTGTATATGCTGTTATAAGCGCGCCAGACCAGCATATGCAGATCATCCGCCGCAAGGGACTCCATAAGCCGACAGTTCCACCAATCTACCTCCTCCCACCTGCTATTCATGTAAAAGTTCTCTATCCCGCTTCGCCAGATGTAGAAAGGAATTCGCCGCAGCATATCTGCCGCGTCTACGCCAAGTTTTTGCACCGCCTCCCATGTCCCATACCGTTTCATGAGCAGCATGCTCTCGCCCATTTTCTCCCACACATCCGCGGCAAGCTGCGCCGCCTCCGCCTCATCGCACGCCTGATTTGTTTCTGCCAGAAAACCGTTTGACGCCAGCTTTGCCATTTTCACGAACCAGTGATCCGACTGTATATCCCCATAGCAGGCGATGGCGCCGGGCTTTTCCGAATCCTCCTGCCACTCGCAGGCCTCCAGTATCATGCCCGTCGTATATCCTTCCAGTTCTTTCCGCCGCAGGATGATATTGCACATTCTGACATAACAGGGCCGCTCCTGCTCCTCCGCATCCGGTATCCGGCTGACAATGGCCCGGATCATTTCATTGCTGACATAGACAGCGTTTCCCTCCCACTCCAGCGCCTGAAACCACTGCCAGGCAAGATCCGTCTGTCCCATGTGCACTGCAGCGCGTATGCCGTTGCCCAGCACCAGGCTGCGGTCCCGGGGTTCAAAGCATCCTCCTGTGATACTGGTGGTATATTCCATAAAGGCCTCTTCATCCGCCAGATAAGCCTGATAAATATCCCAGTACATATGAGCATATTCCAGACATTTTTCGTTGTCCCCGCGGTCTATAAAGGCCGTGACAAGGTCGCCCGCAATGATGGACCGCACAAGGGGATCCAGTTCTTCCTCCCGCAGATACTGTTCTCCTTTTTGGATGACTTCCTCGTATCTCTTCATGTGGACATAGCAGTCTATCTCATTGGCAAACATGGAAGCCCTGCAGAAACTTTCCTCTATCTTCCCCTTTCTGGACCAGGCGATACCGTCCAGGGACATCTCCAGCGACTTTTCCCAGTCCTCCACAGCGTTGTACTCCTGCGCCAGCTGCAGGGTATGTTTCATATTTCCGGGATTTGCCTCATGTTCTTTCAGCAGCAGGCTGATATTCCGCATAGAGTGCGCACGGGCTTCTTCTTTATTTTTATAGACATAGCCGTAATGGTGCACATAGGCGGAAAACTTTTTTACATCCCCGGGGACCCTGTTAAACACCTCATGGATGGAGTAAATAAATTTGATACCCGGATCAAGGCGGATCACCCTGCCCACCAGAAGATCGGTGTATACATTGCCGCTCATATCCAGATAATTTCTCTGCACATAGGCGCACATCCCATATTTTTTGTATTCTCCCGAGCGGAAAAATTCAACGATCTCCGAGACATCCTCGAACCACTCGTCATCGTCCAAAAAGAGGAACCACTTTCCCTTTGCCGCTCTCATTCCCGTATTGCGCGCTTTGGAAAAATCTTTGCACCACTCGAAGTCAATAATATGATCCGTATATTCCTCAATGATGCCGCGCACCTGCTCTCCGCAGCCCGTATCCACCAGAATCAGTTCCGACGGCAGATTTTCCAGCAGCGGTTTCACCGAATCCAGACATTTCCGCACAGTGTCCGGACGGTTGGAAATCAATATGGATATGGTCAGCAAAATATTTCCGCTCATAAAATATAATCCTCCCCAGCAATGGTATTATGCAAAACGGCACAGTCCTGAAACTGTGCCGCTTTTCTTATACAATCCCTCTTTACGGGACATTTGGTTACTTCTAACCGGCAATCCTATGATTAGCCTAACAGAGACAGAACGCCCTGGTTGCTCTGGTTGGACTGTGCCAGCATTGCCTGACCAGCCTGAGCCAGAATCTGGTTGTTGGAGTAGGTAACCATCTGTGTAGCCATATCCGTATCGCGGATGGAGGATTCTGCACTGGTGGTGTTCTCCACTACGTTGTCCAGGTTGGCGATGGTGTGCTCCAGTCTGTTCTGGATAGCACCAAGGCTTGCTCTCTGGTTGGATACTTTCTGCAGAGCATCTGCAATGGTATCGATAGCCTTTGTAGCGTTCCTGGAGTTGTCTCCGGCTACGTTCAGGCCGTTTACGCCCAGCGCTCTCGCGCTCATCTGAGCGAT
>JAAVAG010000108.1 GCA_014804185.1 Lachnospiraceae bacterium | reverse complement strand
CATCGACAGGAAAATCTATCTGCATCTTACCTCCTCCAGCGTTATCGACTTTTATGACAGAATCGAGAATCTGGAGCAAAAGCTGGACAACAGATTTTTTAAATGCCACCGGAGTTTTTTGATCAATCTGCAGTATTTAAGAGGCTGCAGCGGCGGAGCAGCCTATATGGAGGGCGGCGTGGAAATTCCCATATCACGTCTGCGAAGCCGGGAATTATCACGCGCAGTTTTGGAGTACATGAAAAGGAAATAAAAACAGTTCCAACTGCACAGGAGGTTATGGAATGACCGATGCTCTGGACTTTTTTAACAGTTATATTATGGGGAGCGCCCAGTTGCTTACAGGCTTTCATTTTTTTGCCGCGTTTCTGCAGACGAAAGTAAAACCGGCCCATTATTTTTTGTTTGCGGTGTCGGGAATCGTTATGATGACGCTGATTCCTGCGGGCAGTATGGCGGTGTTTCCCGCGTATATCCTGCTGCTTGCGGCAGACGGAATCTTTATCTGTAAAGCCCATCACATGACGGCTGCCCTGTATGCGGTTGTGACGGCCGCAATCATGCAGCTTTGCTACGGGATTTTTGATTCCGCCCTGTACCTTCTTTCCCCTCTCATGAGTTCTTTCCCGCAGAAACCCGTCGGCATCGCATTTATGCTGCTGGGAAATCTGGCGCTGCCCGCAGCCATTTTCTGCTGTCATGTGGTATATAAATTCTTTTTATTTGATCAGCCGCTCAGAATCCGGTACGCGCTTCTGATTCTGACCCCCATATTTCTGATCTCCCTGATGGCCGAATATATCAGTTCCATATTTTATGGAAATACGACCACCATATACGGCGTCAAAAATCCTGCAAATGCGGTCTTCTGCCGCATTCTTTCCATACAGCTTTTAAGCATGGCAAGTCTGTTTTGTGTTATGCTCTCCTATAAAAAACTATTGGAAAATTTCGATTTAAACACAGAATTTTCACTGCTTAAGCAGGAGGAACATGCCCTGCATCTGTATGTGAAAGAAACAAAGACCCGCTATGAAAAAACAAAATCTTTCCGCCACGATCTCAAAAACCACCTGTCTTTGATAAAAGAATTTCTGCAAAGCGGAAATGTCAGTCAGGCCCTGCAATATATCGATGATATGGAGGATATCGCGGAAGCCATGGCGTTTCCATGCAGTACCAATCACCCCATGGCGGACATCCTGATCGGAAATAAACTGGGGATCGCGAAAGATCTGGGCATAGATGTCTGTTGTCGCCTGCTTCTTCCATCTCCCTGTTCTGTGCGCGGCATTGATCTGTGCATTATCCTGTCCAACGCTTTGGACAACGCCATTCACGCCTGCGAAAATATGGAGGAAAGCGCCTCAAAATATATTCATCTTTCGGGGCGTATGCAGGGAGATTTCCTTTTGCTGGAAGCAGAAAACAGTTTTCAGGGCAAAGACTCGTTCCAGGAGGGAACCGGACTGTCCAACATAAGGGCCATAGCCGAAAAATACCACGGTGCGGTAAGTATAACGGCACAGAACTCCGTATTTGTTCTCAGCGTGCTGTTGATCATTCCACAGCAGCTGGACAGCATTTCACGGCAAAGCAGTTCATCCGCCGCCCCTGCCTGCCGAAAGAGAACATGAAAGGAGGCGAATCCTATGTCAATGGAAATCAATAGCAGCTACAGCCCTTACCGAACCGCTTTCTCTGCGGAAATTTCAATGCCGCAGAGGAAAACAGCACAGGAAAAGGCCGATGGCTCCGCAAGAGCCGAAGAGAAATGCACCACAAATACGGATCGGCCCGACCGGGAAATCGAAAAATTGAAAGAGAAAAAGCAGCAGTTGGAACAGCAGATCAAACAAGCCAGCGGAGATGACCGGAAAATCCGGGAACTGGAGCAAAAGCTGGCACAGACAGAAAGAGAACTGAGTCAAAAAGAGAACGGCGCGTACAGACAACAGAATTCCACCGTGGACATCCGGCTGTAGCCCGCCACACTTCTCAGACCATCTTACAAAACACCGGAGGGCCGCACCGGATCGTGCTGCCCTCCCCTTATGTTTTCACTCATAAATATCCTCTGAAATAACATCTTCAAATTCTTCGATCGTCTGAGAACGCGCAGCCAGCTTCACCCATTTTTTGAGAATATCCAGATTCTTCTGGGCATACAATTTCTCCCGCAGTTTTTCCGAAACATCACCGAATTCCTCCAGCAAATCTATAATATCTTCCGCTTTTCCTTCTGCTTTTCCTTCTGCTTTTCCTTCCGCTTTTCCTTCCTCACGTTCTTCCTCGAATGCCTTGATAATATTATACTTAAATGCCATATCATCCTCTCCGTTTCCGGCCCAGTTTAAAATTTCCTCCACCACGGCTTCTTTATTGCCACAGACCGACAGCAGTATGTATTTGACCCAGTTGCGAAATTCTTCCCGCTCCTGCAGACCCAGTTCCTGCACTCTGCCGTATGCGGTTCGTATCGCTCCTGCCAGTTCCAGCTTCTTTCTGGATTTGTCGCAGTACATAATGTTATCCAATACAGTATTTGTAGAAAGAATGTATTCTTCCCCGATGTCTGCCAGATTTACCAGATAATATTCCAGATTCAGAATATGATTTCCAAAAATAGTACCGTTGTTTTGATAACTCTTTAAATCTGTTACGGCACTCCAGCGCTCCGAACCATTATAAAAAACAATGGGAACCATGGCCGGAAGCCGGAAATCTGCCCTTTCCCGTTCTTTCTTATCCACATCCAGAAAATACTTTACCAACGTATTCACCACATATACCAGAATGCGGAATATCATCGTGTGATCCACATACGACTGCAGTTCCTGAAGGATAAAAATAAATATTTCCTTGCCTTCCGACATATTTACTCTGTAAATCAGATCAGCTTCCTTACCTTCATAGTCTCTTTCCAGCATTTCCTTGTCGCAGAGGCTCAAATCAGATTCTTTCAGGTCCATCGCCCAGTCTGCTTTCACATATTTTCGGAGAAAATGCAGAAATTCTCCCGGCTTTGAAAGACTTTTCTTATATCCTTTATCATGCGGCGCATTTACGCTGATTTCCACCGGTGTCTTTGGTTCTTTCACTTCTTTCATAAAATCACCTTTCCTTTCAAAACAAATACTGCAGGAAAGGTAATCGCCCTTCCTGCTATGGTCTGTGGATGAAATTTCCTGGGATAAAGGCTCCCGCCCAGCAAGAAGTTCGAAATTACAGAAAAGGCCGTCGCAGCCTATAGAATAGTAATAGAATTTGAATTCGTTGCCTGTATTCAGGGTATCACGATAAGGAGCAAATTGCAAGCAGAAAAAACTCCATCACCCAGATCATGAACTGCTCTGGAGCAAATGCTGTGCCACCGTTATTGACAAATATGGCGTATGTTGGTGGATTTCTATTTGGCAGGCAAAGTATTGCGATGAACCAAAGAACTGACAATCTGCTCTTTGGTCATGTCGGCGTATATATTTTTCAAGTATCCTCCCTCTGCAATTTTTAAAAGTCATGGTTTAGAAAACCATGGTCAGCCCCACCCGCAGCTGCCCCACAATGTCTCCCAATTCTTCTTTCAGAACCGCATATGCCACTTTTCCGGTGCAATGCCCGGTATAAATATGCCGGATTCCCGTGTTTTTGATTTCCCCGGCAAGTTCTCTCACTTCTTCCTCCGACTTGTTGAACAGGTGAAATCCTCCCACCAGAGCCAGCACTTTTTTATCCGGAAAAGTGTCGGCTGTCTCGCGGATAATATTTGCGGCCCCGCCGTGTGAACAGCTGTTAAAGATCACAAGACCGTCCGGCGTATCAAACACCAGGCTTTGTTCATGAGAGAAGTCGTCCGGCTGCCAGCCGCCCTGTCTGTCTTTGACATACATGCTCTCTCTTCTGCCCGCTGCGGACAATCCCTGTGTCTTGTGCGGAATCAGGCTGATCCCCTCCGCAATTTTATAGTCCCCCGATGCATACACGATCCTGTCCTTATATTCCTCCAAAAGGCCCTTGGGCAGACCGATGTATTTTTTCAGAAGCCATATCTTTTTGTAGCAGTTTTCGGCACACGCATCCCGCAGATAGAATTTTGCTTTGTCATTGATCTGGAAAAAGCGGCGGATCCCGCCCGCATGGTCATAGTGGGCATGGGATAAGACCGCATAATCTATTTCTTTCAGGGGAATCTCGAGTTTCTCTCCGTTTTCCGCAAAAAGTCCGGTGGATCCCGCGTCCAGAAGAATCTTTTTTCCGCCGTACTCCACATAAATGCAGAGCCCCCACTCCCCCTTTAATCCGTCATTTCCGATATTGTCCACCACAACCGTCGCGCGCATGCCTCTCTCCTATTCCAGTTCCGCGTCTGCCCTACCAATCGCCAATAACCGACAGAGCATTTTCTGTCCGCTTGCGCGTACATAAAATCTCCATGTGCCTTGGCACATTGCGATTGGTAGGGCCGATGCTGTTTTGTATTTTCTGTCGTTTCTGAAATTTATTTTAAAGGAAAATGCGGGGACATGTAAGGCGGATAGACTTTTTTCAATAAATTTTCCGAAATGTTGTAACTGGTACTAAATCTTTCCAGATATTCAGCCGATATATGTGTCAGAAGAATCATGAAAGCATTCTTTACAGGGATGTATAATCAAAACCACGGATGGATCGCATGAAACACATGCAGAAATGGAGGGAACCATGAGTGTAAACAGTGTAGGCAGCGCTACCGCTGCAAATGCCTATCAGACGTATGCCGCTGCATCTAATACCCAGAGCAGCGAAAAGGCGGCTTCAGAAGAAACCAAGACAACTGCTGCTGAGGAGAGCGGAGCCGTCTATGAGCCGTCCAAAGAGACGACAACGGCAAAGGAAGCAAAAATTTATAAGCCCAACACGGAACTGGTCAACAAGCTGAAAGCGGACGCTGAGGCACGCACTTCACAGATGCGCAGTCTGGTGGAGCAGATGATCAGTAAGCAGGGAAATGCGTACGGCACCGCCAATGATATCTGGAAATTCCTCGCCAGCGGTAAATATACCGTAGATGCCGCTACTAAGGCACAGGCACAGGCTGATATCGCAGAAGACGGATATTGGGGCGTCAACCAGACTTCGGACCGTATCATTGATTTCGCCAAGGCACTGACCGGGGGAGATCCCGACCAGATTGAAAAAATGCGCGCCGCATTTGAGAAAGGCTTCAAAAAAGCAACTGGCGCCTGGGGAAAGGATCTGCCGGATATTTCACAGCGCACCTACGACGCTGTCATGGAGAAATTTGACAAAATGGCTGAGGAGGCCAAAAAGGCCAACGAGGCTTCCGATCCTGCAAAATAAATATGGATGGACCGATAAAACCGGCGTGGTGTACACCGCGCCGGTTTCATTTGTTCTCAAATCCGAATCAGGAAAGGTTTCCACCTGTGCGGTTGGATGCTTTAAAAAGCATCCAACCAATTCCCACATTCGCAAAATTCGCGCATACGCGCTCATGCGTCTGCTTACGCATCCGCATTTTGCTCATTTTGGAAAGGGTTGCTAATCCGAAAGTACATTTGTATTACAATAAATTGCATACAAAATGTACTTTCGGATTGCAACCGCACAGGTTCAGGCTCCCTTTACAATCAGCAGTTTCTCTCCCGGTTTCAGTTCGTCTCCGGAAAGATCATTTACCTCTCTGATCTGCGCCACCGGCACATAGTACCTTTTGCCGATGTTCCACAGATTATCCCCTGGCTTCACCACGTACGCCACCATTCCCGGCATATCGTTCAGCTTTGCCATATCCAGCGGCGTTACTTTCACCTCTGTGATCAGCTGTACGGACACACTTTGAAAGACGGTCGCCGTAGAACTTAAGACGCCTTTTACATCCAGTTCCTCACTGTCCAGCATCACCACCTGCAGCTGTTCCAGATTCGTTCCCAGCCTGTAGCTGTCCCCCGGCTGAATGCCGGCCACATCCATCGTATAACTGAACGGAATCGTTCCTCTGATGCAGTTATAGGGATTGCTGTCGTCTCCGGTCACATACAGCACCTGGACTTCCACATTGCCCTGGATCAGTATCCCCTCTCCTGTAATGTCCTCCGAATCCACCTGCACTCTTCCCTCACTGTGCAGAAGCTGCAGAATTCTGTCGCCGCTGCTCTTCACCCTGAGATGATCGCCTACCTTGCTCTTGCCGCCGATCTTCATGAGCAGCTTCTTCAGTTCGGTATCCCTCGTCACGGTATCCACCTGCCTGGTCACTCCGTAGATATCGGAAATCATATCTACCCTGTCTTCCTCATATATCTTCATGCTGATATCCAGTACCAGTTCCAGCCCCAGCATGCGCTGCTCACCGTCAAAATCAGGTCTTACCTCCAGTTCCCTGCTGCCGATCTCACAGCGGATATCCGTGATCATGTCCTCCCGGCATCCATGGCAGTCCAGGGTTCCCCCAAAGGGAATCGCCGTTTCAAACGCTCTGACGGACTGTTCTTCTCCCTCGCTCTCATAAAGCACAAAAAGATGAATTTCCCCCTGAATGGATAGCTTTTCCTCCAGAGGCCGGAACTCCACCTCCTCCGTGGATATGCTGTCCCACAGGATGCTGAAGACATTAGGATAATTCTGCGGCAGCGCTACCTCCTCCCGTACTCTGAAAATATCATTCTTCTGTATCGCGATCTGTGCAATGTCCACCGTTCCTTTTCGGTATTCCAGAGGAGATTCCCCGTCCGCTGTCTCTTCCTGATGCAGATCTACAGGCATTTCCTCGTCATACAGTTCCTCCACGGAAGCCCGCAGCGTCAGCAGCGCCTGCACACTGAGTTTGCGGGAGTTGATACTCCCTATGGTAAGATCCTCCATCTGGCACGCGACCTGGACGCTGTCATTGCCCTGTACTCCCTCCAGATACATCTGTTCCTCAAACGGTATTTTCCCCTCCACACAGACCAACTGCTGTCCTTCTTCTCTGGACTGATACAGAATATGAAAAAAAAGCCTTCCCCTGATATTCACATGATCTCCTGTGGGTTTGACTTCTTCTATCTGCACCTGCCCCTTGTCATAAATCAGGGTGCTGACGTCCGGCTTGCTGTCCGGGATATTCAGATCCTCCTCCAGCGTCACCTGACTGGACGCTCTGCAGCGGATGCGGTCCATATGTATATTTTTTTTGATCAGTTCCACTTCTGCTCCCTCCATACATTTTCTGTGTACTTATAGAAAATATATGAGGGAGCAGAGCGCGGTATGAATACTTTGTTGTCCTTTCGCCTACCTGACGGCTCCCACCAGTTCGCTGATATCCTGTACGCCGTATTTCTCCATGTAAGCTTCTATCCCTGTTACGATCTCCTCCGTCACACATGGGTTGACAAAGTTCATCGCACCCACGCTGACCGCAGCGGCTCCCGCCAGTATAAATTCAATGGCATCCTCCGCTCCCGCAATGCCCCCCATGCCGATCACCGGGATTTTCACCGCGTTTGCGGCCTGATAGACCATGCGCACCGCCACGGGCTTGATAGCAGGTCCAGACATTCCGCCGGTCTTATTGGCAATGGCAAACGTCCTTTTATGGATATCAATCTTCATTCCGGTAATTGTGTTGATCAGAGATACCGCGTCCGCCCCGGCGGCCTCCGCTGCCCTGGCCATCTCCGCGATATCCGTCACATTGGGGCTGAGTTTCATAATAATGGGCT
>JAAVAG010000107.1 GCA_014804185.1 Lachnospiraceae bacterium | reverse complement strand
CCAACAGGCGCCGGTAAAACAACTATCGTCAATCTGATCAGCAGATTCTATGATGTGACGGAAGGCCATGTACGCATCGACGGCACGGATGTGCAGGATGTCACTCTGGAAAGCCTGCGCAGCAAGATGGGCATTATGACCCAGGACAACTTCCTGTTCTCCGGCACTATCCGTGACAACATCCGCTATGGCAGACTGGATGCCACAGATGAGGAGATCACAGCAGCCGCCAGGGCCGTAGGCGCACACGATTTTATCATGAAACTGGATAAGGGTTATGACTTTGAATTGAGTGAACGGGGAGGCGGCCTTTCCATCGGCCAGAGACAACTGCTTGCCTTTGCCCGCACCTTTGTCTCCATGCCCCGTATCCTGATTCTGGACGAGGCCACCTCCAGTATAGACACCCAGACGGAACTGCTGGTACAAAAGGGTATCGAGACCCTGCTGACAGGCCGCACCTCTTTTGTCATCGCCCACAGGCTCTCCACTATTCAAAAAGCCGACCGGATCTTCTACATTGACGACGGCGGCATCGTGGAGGCTGGGACAGCCGCCGAACTGATCCGCAAAAAAGGCGCGTACTACAACCTGTATATGTCACAGTTTGCGGTCTGATACGGCCACACACGAAGAAAGCAGGGCTTTGCCCTGCTTCACTGGCCATACGCGAAGAAAGCAGGGCCTCGCCCTGCTTTCTTTTAAATGTCACAAGGTAACATTTTGTTACCTTGTGTAATTTTTTTATCTTCCCTCATCCACATAAATCTGTGCACGTCCCTGAATGATCTCCGCAACCTGCTCCACACTCTTTTGTCCGGCAAAGAACGCCTCCGCCTCCTCGTTGATGATATTCACAATGTCCTCATCATAGTAGTAAGGCGTATCAAGAGAACACACAAAATCATACAGCGCATCCACCTCTTCCTGGCTTAAGGGATCGATTACAATCGATTCTCCTCCTATCCACGCGGTGTAATCCTCATAGTATACCTCTCCGGTTTCAGCATCTGTCCATGAATATCTCTCCATCGCCTGCCTGGCGTGTTCCATCCAGATTTCCTTGTTGACAGGCATATAATAGGATCCATCCTGATATTCATCCGTAAAGTAATAGCGCATAAATTCCCATGCCCCTGCCTTGTTCCTGGACTTGGCGGAAATAGCATAGCGATTGCTCGTCTGTATAATGGATCCGTTTCCGCTTTCTGTGGGGAAACCGATAAATGTAACCGGTTCTCCAAACGTACCATGGGCAGTCTGAATCAGATCTCGTGCCTCTGTGATATTAGTGACCGCCAGAAGCGTTCTTCCCTCTCTCCACTGACTCTGGTAATTATCCCAATAATCGGGATCTTCCCATGCATTCGGATCCCCCTCTGTCGGAAACTCCTTTAAGAACTCCAGCAGATCCATAAATCCCTGGGAATCAAAACTGCACTTCCCTGTCTCACGATCCATATACTGCGGCAGCGCCATCATCATCACATACCACATGATACCGTCTCTGGTAGTATTGCTCTCAAACACATTGGTTCCCTCCGGCTTCGTGGCCAGAACAGCTTTCAGGTCCTGCATGGTCCACCCCGGCTCGGTTCCCACATCCGCCGTCTTGCCGAGGACCGTCTGCACATAGAAATCCGGCACAATGGTGTAAAGTTTTCCGTTTACGCTGAAAGCGTCCAAAATATTCTGGAAATAATCTTCGCGGTTTAATTCCTCATCCTCATCCAGAAAATCATAGATATTCGCGAGCACTCCTTTGGCGATATAGCTGTCAACCGGCATATTATTGTCGATCACGATGATATCCGGCGTATTGCCCGCCAGTATGTCGTTGTTCAGCCTCGTGTATCCGGACATATAGTCATCCATCGCGCTGTACTGCGAATAATCGATCACCGTGATGCGGTAAGTCTCATTTGTCTTATTAAACTCGATGACCCGCCTGCGCATCTGATAATCCATATAATATGTGGCGATGGAAATCACTTCCTTGTCCGGTATATCCGCAGGATCCACATAGGTAAAGAGCGCCGCATGCTGCGTGCCGTCCAAATTGTCATAATAAGATCCCAGAAACTGCGTTTCGCTGATCTCCACAATTCCGTTTATACTGGTAGTAGCTATATCTGAATTGATGATGTTCATCAGCGGTGTGGGGTCCTGGTCACCCAGGTTATAGCCGAAGACACCTGTGGAGTTTCTCAGCAGCAGATCATAATATTTACTGCCGGAAATATTGTAATTGTACACATTAAACGGAAATTCCACCGGATCTCCTGTTTTACCGGTCTTAAGATCCAGCGTGGACATGACCATTCCATTCTCACCCCAGGATGTCACCATCAGACTGCCGTCCCTGCCCATAAATATATTGTCAAAATACTGTTCCTGATCACGGGGTATGGATTCCGTCAGCGTTCCGTCACTGCCGTAGATATCCATGCGGCTTCCCGACATTACCAGAATACGCCCCCCGTCCAGGATAAGCATGCGCTCCACATAATAATATTCCTCCTCTGACATATCCTCCGGAATCAGGGATTTCCTCCACTGTTCCTCGCCGTTTAAATTCCAGCAGACCAGTTCCAGCGTCCGGGTTTCCGTATAATCCCTTGCTATCGGACTATCAATGCTGGAATTTTTAGACACGCTCACCCTGGGCTGCACGGAAGAACTGCCTTCCGAAGCCTCTCCTTCCCCGTCTGTGCCGCCATCCTCTGAATCGTCCTCCGTGTCCTCATCCTCCGCGTCGTCCGCGTCTTCCTCATATTCTGTATCCTGGATTTCACCCTCAGGAATCCCTATCTCTCCGTCCCATCCTCCCTGGTCATCATAATTCCAGGTTTCCAGAGTCCCGTAAATTCCGTTCTCAGTGATCTCCAGGTAGCTCAGATTGCCGTTGTTCTCTCCTCCACTGGTGAAGAAAGGCTTCTCCTGTCTTCCGCTGCCGTCCATATTCATGGTCACAAGTTTATACACCTGGGTATAGCCGCTCTCCAGATACTGCTCTTCCAGAGTCAAAGCCACAATTTTTTCATTCTGAATACCCAGAGCAGATATATTTGACCACCCCTTGCCGTCATCTGTATCCGGCAGAAGTTCCAGATCCGTCGGTCTGTATACATACTGCTTGGCCGCCAGTTTTTCGGCTTCTGTGGATCCCTGGCTGTCTCCGCAGCCCCACAGACCGCACGCCATCGCTCCGGCTGCCGCCAGACAAATGCTCTTTTTAATCCATTTCTTCCTGTTCCTCATAATCCTCCCCTGTTTCCTTTCCATTCTTTTTCCGATTCTGCCGGGACTTTTCCTTTTTTTCTTTTCGCTCTTTTCCAGGCTTCTCCGGTTTTTCCTTCCGTTTCTTTCGGGGTTTTTCACCGTCCTCCTCAGACCGGGTCCCTTTTCTCTGCCGGGCGGCACGCAGTTTCTCCATGCTTCTCTCCCCTTTATCTTTCAAATACAGATAAACGGTTTTGGAATTCCACGTCCTGTGTTTCCATGAGATAAAGAGTACCGCCGCAATCAAAATCACGGGATACAGCAGGAATAAGGCTCGAATTATCATGATCAGTGCCAGTATGTCCTCATATCCTCTGGCAATATTTTCCCAGTACGGATAGATAATCGCTTTCCCGTTCATGGAGCGGGTGCCGAAAGCGCCGACCACCTGCAGAAGCGCAGGCAATTCATACCGGCTGGTATTTTCCAGTGCTTCCAGTTCTCTCTCCTGTACACCGATGTTTTCTTTCACATAATTCAGTGCGTATTTGTCCACCGGGTTCGGCATCACAAGTTCATAACACCCGATCTGATCCGCCTGTCCATACTGTGAGAGCGTCTCGTAAGATACATACGCAACAGATGTGTCCAGTCCGGCAGCCTCAGGCAGCCTTCCGGTCTCACGCCTGATTACTCCCGTGACGACATGCGGCACATCGGCAATGGTAATCATCTGTCCGGCCACATCATTGGATCCGAACAACTGCCATGCCGTCTCCTCATCGATAACGCAGTAATCTTTCATGACGTCATTCCCGGAAAAAAAGCTTCCCGTAAGAAGTTCCAGCGGATGAAACAGAAAGAAATCTCCCCCGATTCCTATGGCATTTACCGTGACGCTGGCTCTGCTGCTTGTCAGAGTGATGGAACCGGTAGCGCTGTAGGCCGACGCCCACAGTCTGGCGCCCGGATTCTCCGAATCGTTGGTGATGGACGCCTCCACCAGCGCGCTGTCCAGCCTGTGCTCGAAAGACATAACCGAATCCTGGCTGAACCTGGCACTCTGTGCAAAAAAACAACTGATCTGCGCTACGTCCTTCTCCCCGTCCCCGGCCCATCTCCCGGCCATGGACTGTGTCTCCTGTCTGTCTGCCAAAACGCCGCTGACTCCGCTGAGTATAAGAAAAATAATAAAGGATATGATGCCCGTAATCCCCAGAATGATTCGCCCGCGTGTCAGGCTGCGGATCAGAATCAACTGTCCGCGCTGTATCCGGTTCTGCATCCACATTTTCAGCTTCACAAATTTTCTCATCCTTTCTCAATGCTGGCTTTCATGTTAATCAGGCAGCCTGATCAGCTGTCCGGCCTCCACCGGCTTCGTGGATGTGGTGATCACATCCTCATACCCGTAAACACCGCCCCTGATGGCAGACTGGGTGTCGTCGGACGCGATCACCTCCACGTCTATTCTGGTAGCTTTGAAACGGTTTCCCAAAGGACTTGATTTCTGTTCCACGATCAAAATGAACTTTCCGTTATTATCCTCCCGGATTGCGCTGTTCGGCACAATCATGTCATAGTTTGCGCTCTTTTGTCCCACGGACAGACTTAAAGACTGGCCTGCTGTCAGATCCCCCGAGAGTTCAAATGTCACCCTTTTATTCTTACTTGGGTTGTCGGGATCCGGCCTGATGGAAACCACCTTGGCTGTAATGTCATTATACCACCAGGAATTGACCAGTTCCGCGGGATCCCCTACGGATATACGCTGCGCCTGCTCGTTGGTAACGGAAAAACTCAGGGTATACCCCTTTCCGGCAGGCTGTATCACCACCACCGGCGTTCCCGGTGTGGTATTCTGTCCTGCCTGCACGCTGATGGACATGATTTTACCCGCAATAGGAGCCGTGATCGTGACGCCCATGGCCTGGTCGCGCAGTTTCTCTATTTCCGCTTCTTTCTCATGGATCGTCTCAAGCTGTGACGCAAGATTCCTCTCTGTATCCACACTCTGAAGGAGTTCACTATAACTCTCTGTCTTCTGTGCCAGATCGTCCTGCACAATCTTCAGTCCCTTTTCCGCTTCCTCCAACTGTTCCTTCAGATTTTTTACCACCGTCTCGCTCTCGGCCTGCGCCGCATTCACATTTGCCTCGGCAGTCCTATAAATCTGCTCTCTGCGCTTGGCCTCTCTCTCCCACTGCGCAGCGGCTTCCTTTTTATTTTTCAAATTTTGTTCTGCGGAAGCCGCATCTCCGCCGCTGACAGCCTGTGCGCTATCAAGCGCACTCTGTGCGCGCTCCACCTCCAGCTGGGCAATATTCAGGTTCAGCAGCGCCTCGTCCCAATACTGCTTCTCCACAGAAGCGTTTACCGTCACCTGAGAACTGGATTCAATCTGACTGTTCAAAGCCGCCACCAGATTCTCATATTCCTTTACATTATTCTCCGCGGCGTCTATGGCGGCCTGAGCCGCGTTAATCTGCTTCAGATATTCGCTGGTGGAGGGCGTCCTGCCGCTCTGCACACGATTTACGATGGCCGAGTCTATCCCTTTCAGCAGTGCGCTTTCGTAGGCATCCCGCAGGCCTTTCAGTTCCTGCTCCGCCACTTTCAGTTCCTCGCTGTCCGTCTCCTCCAGATACAGGATCACATCTCCGATCTCCACCTCATCGCCCGCACGCTTTACCACGCTGGCAACCTTGCGGCTCTCTTTCACTTCCACATTATAGGGATCTCCGCTCTCCACCGTACCCGTACCGCGGACCTTGGCGGTGATGCTGCCCGACATAATCCTCTGGGTGGCTACCTCCGGCAGAGAATAATTCATAATGGTATTGGAAAAAAATGTGAGAACCAGCATAACGGCCAAAAAGACGATAGCCGCACTCTTTACCCACTCTCTCTTCTTTCTGTTTTCCTCATTCATGTTATGTTTCCTCCTCATTAACCCTTGATACCGCCCTGATAGGTAATACCTTCCACCAGGTATTCTTCACCATACAGAAATACAAATAAGCTTGGCACCATATAAATCGTCGCCACCGCAAACGCCAGCCCGATCTCTCCGGAATTGATCTTACTTAAGAACACCGACAGCGGATGTGTCTCCTGATCCGCCAGAAGGATCAGCGGCTGTTCCACCATGTTCCAGTAATCGATAAACACCAGGATAGCGGCGGAACAGAGCGCTCCTTTGCAGAGCGGCATGCAGACCCTCTTAAAAATCTGCCATTCCCCCGCTCCGTCTATCTGCGCCGCCTCAATCACCGAGGTCGGGATACGCCGCATAAACTTCGTGAGCAGAAAGACCGCAAAGGGTGAAAAGATACCCGGCAGCCATATGGCCCAGTAAGTGTCCAGAAGATGCAGCCAGTCCGAAACCAGATAGTTTGGCACCAGCGTCACCTGATAGGGCATCAGCATCAGAATGATATAGGCAAAAAAGATGATCTCCCTGATTCTGCCCCTGTAGCGCATAAAACCATAGGAGGCCAGAGACGCCACAAACAACTGAAATACCACGATAGGTCCTACCAGTACCACCGAATTCCAGAATTTCAACAGATATTCCGGACTTTTCAGAAGTACCGTGATATACTGCTGAAACGATACCATATCCGGTATGAACTTCAAATTTACTTTCTCGGAAATATAGACCTTTCCGCCCGTATCCGTAGTAGCAAACACGGAACCATAGTTGGCTGATATCTCCGCCTGTGTCATAAACGAGTTGGTGATCGTCAGAATAATCGGCATCAGGAACAGGCAGGCAAACACGGCTGCAGCCATGGTGGCGATAGCCAGCTTAATACCTTTTATGGTTTTTCTTCTGCGCGCCGAGTTTCTGGCTTTTTCCGCGTCACGAAGCGCAGACGAAACCGGCTGTTTTTTCCTCATCCCTCCACGTCCTTTCCGAAATGATTTTCCACGATAAACAATATGCCGATAATCACGATCATCGCAAGAGACATCAGGATAGCCGCAGCCGAAAGTTTCTGATAATCCAGCGATACGAACATATTATTCATAAAATGCTGCAACATATAGAGTGTGTCATAAGGACGGCTGCCTGTCAACAGGTAAATCTCTCTGAATACCTTAAAGGAGTTAATCAGCGACATAATGGTGACAAACAGCAGCGTGGAGGACAGATAGCGCAGCTTTATATGTAAGAAAGTCTGCATCGGCGTGGCGCTTTCCAGCTTTGCTACTTCCAGAATATCCTTGGGAATGCTGGCCAGAGCGGCCATAAACAAAATCATATTGTACCCCAGGTTCTTCCAGAGGAACAGGATGACAATGACGATCTGGGAATACGCCGACTTCATCCAGTCGATCTTGCCGCCGCCCAGGGCCACTACCACATCATTCACCGCGCCGTTGTAATGAAAAAGAACCTGCCAGATCAGCACGATGGAGGCCACCGGTACCATCATAGGACTCAGAAAAAAGGTTCTGAACTGGCTCCGAAAAGGTATCTTATTGTCCAGCATAACTGCAAGCAGCAGGGACAGCACCACTGCAAGCGGTACCGCCACTGCCGAAAAAGTCAGCGTATTCATCGCCGCTCTCTTAAAAGCAGCGTTTTTAAACACGTTCACAAAATTCTGAAAGAACACAAAATCACCGCTGATCGGATTATCTATCATAGAATAATAGATTACAACCAGGAAAGGCAGGATGAAAAAGAGCATGACTCCCAGAAAGCTGGGGGTTATGTACAGCCCCGATATAAACTTTCTCTTTTTCATATTTTTTCCGATCCTGCGTTTCTTCCCGGCCTTTTTCTGCGAAATATTCTGTTCTTTTTTTACACTTTTTTTCAAGGCTTTCATAAGCCCTCCTATTTAACTGATCTCATCCACGTAGGTCTGAATGCGGTTCTGTATGATATCCGCTACTTCCTGTACGCTCTTTTGTCCCTCAAAGTAGGGAGCCACCTCCTCAGTGATAATACTCATGGTCTGTGTATCCCGCGATATCAGGGTGGTCGTATTGTCGATCAGTTTCCTCACCGCATCGGCCTCATCCTGGGTGGCAGAGTAGAGATCGTAACTCACATTGTTTCCGAAAGACCAGCCGCTGTGGCTGTACTCTATGGGATCGCCGTTCTCGTCTTTCATAATCTCACCATTTTCATCCATCGCATAATCCGGAGTCATCTCCTCCTCAAACTGCGCCTGCAGTTTGGATTCTATCACAGAGAAGCCCCAGGAAAATCTGTCATTTTCAGCGGAATCCAACAGGAACCCCTCCAGAAATTCCCATGCGGCATCCTTATATTTCGACTTCGAACTGATGGCAATGGCGGAGTTGCCGTTAAGCACAGATCCGTTGCTGCCGGCTGTCGGATATCCGATACAGGTAATCGGCTCTCCCCAGATTGTATGGATGATCTGATAATCACTCAGCCGGGATATACTCTGATCCACTAGGAGAAGCCGTCCCGCTTCCACCAGTTCCGGCATCACAGGACTGTCCTCGTCCCTGGAATAATCCGCTGGAAAACTGTTGGCAAATTCCAGGATCTTGATAAAATCCTCGCTGTCAAAATAACATTTTCTCTCTGTCCAGTTGATATAATCATCCGCGCCGTAGGACAGCATATACGTCAGAACCCTTTCCTTGGTAGGATACTCCATGATCACGGCATCCTCCGGCATTTTCGCTACCACTTCCAGCATTTCGTCCACGGTCCATCCCATCTCGTCTCCCACAAGAGAGGATGCGGACATCAGTGTAGCGATGGAAAAGGTGGTAGGGATAGCGCAGAGCGTATCGTTTATGGTATATGCCTGCAGCACAGACTGCACCAGATCCTCCCGCTTCAGCTGTCCGCTTCCGTCCAGGTATTTCCCCAGATCCTCGAAAACGCCCTTCTGCGCCATAAGTTTCACATTCACATTGCCCAGGCTGATCAGATCCGGAGCGTTTCCGGTCAGGATATCGTTGTTCATTCTGGTGATGGCATCCTGATAACCGTTTTCACTGCCGTAATCAATGTCTTCGGAATAGTCCCTGACAGTGATACGATATTTCTCATTGGATTTATTGAATTTTATCACGGCAGCATAGGTATTCT